>JAGQPD010000519.1 GCA_020426865.1 Planctomycetales bacterium | reverse complement strand
CCAGATAACTCGTCGACTTTTCCCCTACCGCCGTGACATCTGCTGCAGCGTGGGCGAGCGACTGATCGATCCGGGCGGCGAGTGCTGGGGCTTCGTGCTTATCGTGCAGGAAAAACTTCGGCTCGGGGCGCAGCGGTTGGCAAAGACATACGTCCGCATGCCGCGCCAGCATGGTGGCAATCGTCGTTGATCCGCAACGTTGCCCACCTCCGATGATAAAATCGAGCCTTCTCATGGCTTCTCGCGGCGCCTTACAATTTTTTCCGGATGCGGTACGCCTTTCGGCCTGAAACGTCGTTGACAACGCGGACCAGATATTCACTGACCGCGGCCAGGATCATCAACGTAATTCCGTGATAGAACGACAACATCACCACCAAAGTCGGCCAGCCAGGCGTCGCTGAGGCAACAAAGAAGCTGCGGATCAGGTAATACATCCCCAGCACAAAGGAGCCGGCCGCAGTGATGCCACCAATCGTACACAGCAATCGAAGCGGAAACGCGGAGTAGTTAAACACTATTCGCCACACCAGCCGCGCAATCACTCGCCAGTTGTAGTTCGAATCGCCGACGGCGCGAGCGTGATGGGCGACCGGTGCATTGGCAAACGTCTTGCCACACATCAGAAGTAAGCCGGGAATGTAGGGGAACGTGGTATGAAACGAGCAGACGGCATCCACAACTTCTCGCCGAATGATGCGATAGTTCGTCAGCGTCAGTTCTCTGGGCTTGTTGAACAGTTTGTAATTGAGCCAACCGATCAGCTTCGATCCGGCACGTCGAACCGGGCTGTGGATTTTCTGGTGAAACTTGCCGAAAACGACATCATGCCCTTCGTCCGCCTTGCGAATCAGGGCAGACATCTCTTCGGGCGGGTTCTGCAGATCGTCATCCATCGTAATGACGAAATCGCCAGTCGCGGTCTGCAAGCCGCAAAACACGGCGCTGTGTTGGCCGTAATTGCGCAACAAATCGACGATAACCAGATTTTGATGCTGTCGATTCAGTTGTTCAAGCACTTCCCAGCTGTTGTCGGGGCTTCCGTCGTTGACCAAGACAATTTCGTACTTCAACCGGTGATGCAGAAAGAACTGCTCCAGGCGTTCGATCAACGTGGGAAGCATTGGTGCCGATCGGTACACGGGGATCACGACGGAGTACTTCGCATCGCGCGGCCCTAGTCGTTCAGGCGTTGCTGATGCGTCGCGATCAGAAGCCGTGGTCAGCGAATTGTCGTGTGTCATGTGCATGAATGAAAGAACTGTCGCATGGTCGCGACGACGTACTCTTGATCTTCCGGTTGCAGGTCGTCGAAAAATGGCAAACGCACCAATTGCGAACTTACCGATTCGGTGACCGGGAAATCTCCTCGCTGGTAGCCAAACGAGGCTCCAACGGGTGACACGTGCAATGGCACGTAATGAAACGTAGCTTGCACGCCATGATCCCGCAGGAATTGAATGAGTTTCGCCCGACAAAAGCCTTGATTAATCAATACGTAGAATAGGTGGTAGTTGCTGGAACAGTCCGTCGGTATGCTGGGCAATCTGAGGAATCGGTCGTCGACAAGCGGCTGCAGCAGTTGGCGATACCGGGCATCCAGCCGTTCGCGCCGATTATTCACATTATCCATTTGTTCCAATTGCGCCAACAAAAACGCGGAGCTGATCTCGCTTGGCACATAGGACGACCCGATATCGACCCACGTATACTTTTCCACTTGCCCGAGTTCAAATTGTCGGCGGTTGGTCCCTTTTTCGCGAATGATGTGGGCTCGATCAATGAGTGCCTCATCGTTAACACACAAAGCTCCACCTTCACCGCAGACGAAGTTTTTCGTTGTATGAAAGCTGTAGGCGGCCAATTGGCCGAGGGAGCCGAGGAAGTGTCCGCGCCATTGCGCATTGACGCCCTGGGCCGCGTCCTCAATCACCATCAATCCATGTCGACGGGCCACGCGACGAATGTTCTCCATATCGCAGGACACACCCGCGTAGTGGACCGGCACGATTGCCTTGGTCTTGGCAGTGATCGCCGCTTCGATCCGATCGACGTCGATGTTGAGCGTTTTCGGGCAGATGTCGACGAACGCCGGCCTGGCGCCCAATCGCACGAAGGCACTGGCCGTGGAAACGAAGGTAAAGGACGGCATGACCACTTCATCGCCCGGACCGACTCCGGCAAGAATCGCCGCCATTTCCAGCGACGCGGTGCAGGAGGGGGTCAGCAATACGCACGGGATATCAAATGACTCCTCCAGCAACTGCGAGCAGCGTTTGGTGAAATGACCGTCGCTGGAGATTTGCCCGTTGGAAATAACTTCCGTTACGTATTCCAACTCCGTCCCCACAATATGCGGACGAAAAAACGGCACTTCGCGGATGGCTTTTACTGTCACGACGGGCTCCCACACAATCTACGATGCTTGTTCATTGATGCCACATCTACGCGTCAACACAGTCGGGCCGTCGTCAATCGAGGCGTTTTGCCACACAGACGACTTCGGCACGTCTGGACCAATACGAATTCAACCAGCAGCACACATCAAACGCCGCTCGTCCGAATGCCCGATAGACTCCAAACAAACGGGGACTCCAGGCGCGATGATGCACCGTTACCGACTGGCAATCCAACCCGGCCGCGTGTACCAAATTCCCCAAGTTCATGGGGCTCCACGTGTACAAGTGATAGTCCGGATCACGTTCCCGCCACACTCGGTTTTTGACCGATCGGCAATCGTCATACGGAGTGACAATCACAAGCTGCCCACCAGGACGGAGGATCCGACGAATCAGGCACAACGCATCGAGAGGTCGCGGTACGTGTTCCAAGCAGTGATTGGAGATCACGATATCGGCACTCTCGTTTGGTACGTCCTCCAGCACGTCATACTGCCGCACACGAATCCCTTCTTTCTCAGCTAACTCCGCACAACGCTTTCGCGCCGCCGGATTGACCTCGATACCGGTTCGGCTTTTTGCCGGTAACCGGCGCAACGCCAGTCCGTGGGCACTGCCGAAGTCGACCAGATCACGAGCCTCGGAGCAGAATGGACGGAAATAGTCCAACTGCAACAGCCGACCAAATTCCATCGCGTCGCCAAACTTTTCGCGAAAGTACTGCGTACCTCGTTCGCCTCGGTAAAAATCGACGGGCGACTCCGACGCTTGTTCCGTGATCGGACCGCTACCCGGATTCATTTCGTCTGCCACTATTGTGTTAGTTTCCATCGGAAGATTCTTGCCTGTATTCATTGAGCGCATTCTTTGTGCGTATGTGCGATTTTCCCTTGTTTCACGTACTTGCCAAACGCGACCCTCGATTGCCGCAGCTAAGATCACCCTCGCAGCTTCGCCAGGCGACTCATGCTCATCGATTTCACATTCTCTCGCACACGCACCAAATGACTGGTGAGTAGCTTTCCGGGAGTCCCCCACCAACGTCCGAATTGAACCAATCGAACAAACCAATTGTCCGGCATCTCCGTGCCATAGTGGCTGATGATTTCCCAAGCTCCCCGCTGATCGCCCGAGAGCATAAGCGTCTGCGCGAAGTTGGCAGCCACGCGTCCGCGCACGCGACGGAACCCCGGCCATTGCTGGCTGGTCAACCGCGGCACAACTCGAGATTGCCACACCTCTACCGTAGGACACAGTTTGCGGCGGAGTTGATATTTTTCCAGCCAGCTGCGCTCCGTAACGGCCGACATGGGCTCCCCTACCCACAACGGCTCCGGGATCAATCCCCACTTGCCGCATGTCCCCAGCATTGCCCAATACTCGAGATCTTGGCTGATTCGCAGGTCTGGTCGTTGCAGTCCCACTTCATCAACGGCCGATCGTCGCAACAGTACGGTACCGGTGCGGACGTGGTCGTGGTCGGCCCAGAACTGGAAAAAATCGTCCAACACGTACGAACCGCCGATTCCTAATTGTTGGCAGGTTCGATCGTTTGGCCACTGTTGTTCGGGCTGTCCCCATTTTCGCACCAACCGCCCGGTACTCACGGCGATCGCGTCGGCGTGCTGTTCCAAGAACTCCGTACAGCGGCGGTTGAATTCGGGCTGCCAATAATCGTCGGCATCGAGGAATGCGATGTACCGTCCCGCCGCAACTTGAAGCCCGACATTTCGTGCCGCCCCCTGCCCCTGGTTCTCCTGCCGCCGGTACGTCACGGCACTGCCGAACTCCGCAACCACATCCTGTGTATTGTCAATGGATCCGTCGTCGATAACCTGGATCTCGCCAACCGGCAGAGACTGAGACACAACGGACTCGACGCAGCGACGCAAGGATGTGGCACTGTTATATGTCGGGATGATCACCGATGTTCCCGTACGACACGCTGTTGGCTGCTTTACCATCGCGACACCTTTGCCGCTGACGGCCCCTTATCGGCGGCGACACGTTCAAGACGGTCCGGAATTAACGAGGAGACCACGTCCGCCAATGGCCGATTCGCCTCGGCGTCCCACAATTGACCACCAGGACCGGGCACCGGATGCACGGCAACCTCGATCACTCCCCGTAGCCGCATCCGCCGACTTAGCAGGTTCGGCACGGACCCCATTTCATCGGACCGGGCCAGGTTGGCGTGTCGCAGGCGGCGGTTGTAAAAGTGCTTGAATGCGCGAGTCGCCATGCTGGACGAGGCCGACAGGTTGCCGTTAATGCGGACCATCGACACGCGGCATCGTTGCGCCGCTTCGATCACGACGTCACCGACGGGCCAGGAAGTGTGATAATGGTGGTGCGAATCCAAATGCATGGGATCAATGCCAGCCGCCTGACACGTTTGAATCTGACAGATTATTTCCTGCAGTAGCACATTCCGTTCTGAAGCAGACAACCGCCATGCCCGCCGCAAACGCCGTGTGTGGAAGCGTCCCGCTGCATCGCAAAAGCGATGACACGAGCGAATAGGGAGACTCAGTGGTTCGCCGTCGTCCAACGTGATGTGGACGCCCAATCGACCGGCCAGCCGCGCCGGCAGCGTCAACTCGCATGCATGTTCAAACCCCTCTTGGTTGGGCATGATACTGGCCGAATCGATCCACCCCTCATGAAATGCCTGCACGATCGCGGCATTGACCGATTCGTTCATGCCAAAATCGTCGGCATTGACAATCCAGGAAGGACCCGGTTGTGATTCCGTGCTGTGGGGAGTCGCTCTCTTCACCTACCCCTCCATCCAACGTTGATGGGCCACAACGGTCGCCAGTAACGTGACCACGGCTGTCGCCAGCCACCATCCACAACGGCGGACGGCACCGGGAGCTACCCACATTTCGACGACGGCGATTTGGAGGCCGAACAACAATCCGTCTGCCATGACGTGCGTATAGGCAAAACCAAGCGCGCCATGACGTGGGATGAAATAGTAGGCACCGCCAACGTAGACAGCCGCCCAGAGGATATACAGCACCAACGCCAGCCAACGCCGTCCCGCTCCGTCATATATCTGTCGCAACGATTGATTCATGCAGTGAAAGAATACCGAAACCATCAACACCGGCAGCACCGCCGCCGCATCAAGATGCTGCTCGCCGAACAACAGAATTAACGGATACGACAGGAGGATTACCAACAACGCGACCGGCCAGGTGGAAAGACATCCGGCCAACAAGTTGATACTGCTGGTACGAACAAACGCGTCCTTTTCGCGAGCCCCATACGATTCGGAAAGAATCGGCAAGAAAACTCGCGAAAGTGCACTGGGAAAAAAAATTACCGAGGTGCGCCACTGATCGGCCGCCGAAAAGATCCCTAATTTTGTCGCACCGTCGTCGGCCAATAGCAATATCGTGCGACCATACCACAAAACAGCGGCGACCAAGGCGCCCATCAACAGTCCGGGAAGCGCAAATCCGGCAAACACATCCCACAGTTCCCCGCGATCCGCTGGAATTGCTGTCGTGGGAAACCCGGCCAGGCGACGCTGTCGATTGAGATAGACGCGGCTAATCACCATGGTCCCGATTGCCACACCGATCAGTCCCACCAACGCCCCCGGCAATCCGCAGGCGTAAGCCAACGGAATGCAAAGAAGGGGTGTCAAAGCACCACGCCAGGCGTTGACGCGTGCGATCTCCTGAAACGCCTCGAAACCGACCAACGCGTGCTGTTGAATATTGCCGTAGATCAAAAACAACACGAGCAACGAACCGATCGCCAATGGCAACGTCAATTCCGGACGTTGCAATTGGTACTGTGCAATCCAAGGGGAAGATATGAAGCAGGCCAGCGAAAAGATGAAGCAGGTCGCCATCCCCAACTTTAACGTGAAGCGCAACAACCGCTCGGCGCGGTGTGGATCGGTGCGTCGGTATTCCGCAACGTACTTCGTGGTCGTCGTCCCCATCCGCATCGCCGCGAAGACTGAGAACATTTGTGTGGTGCTTTGGATCATTCCCAGTTCGCCGAAGGCGGCGACACCAAGGATCCGCGCGACAAAGATCGTCGAAACGGCACTGCAGGCGCGCCAAGCCGCGTTGCCAACGATGGTCCAGAAGACCCCCCGCAGGACGCGGTCGCGCAGGCGGGTGCCATGATCAAGCGAGCCCCAAGCACGCTGTGCACGACTGCCAAATGCTCGCAGTAGACCTATCATGAGTTTCAATTTCGACCTGCATCCGTTGGTTCACGATAACGGGGAACAACGAACTGTCTCGCCCGACTAGCGCCAGTCAAAACGGCGTTCGATAAGTTCGAACAGTTGCTCGTTCAATGGCGCGAATTCACCCGTCAATCGTTGTCGCGTCGATTCACGCATCGGGGGATACGGAAACTTGGCCACGTTTTCCTGCGGCGGCGTGGGGATCGCTGGCAATTCCAGAAAGTCTAGCACCTGCTGATAGACGAGGTCGGTTTGTGTGTAATACTCCGAACTCTCGACCACCAATACGTCCGACGACGGGAATAATTGAAGGATATGCCGCATTTGCGGATAGTAGCGACTGCGGTCGAGATACGAATAGTACATGTGCGCCAGACCTTCGTGCAACGGGTTCAGCTCCAGCGCCGCCAAATCAGCCGCCAATCGTTCCGCCTCCAACTCGATCGCCGTTTCAAACGTCTCAGTCTCGCGCCCCTTCCGTACCTGGTGGTGGTAGGAAGAATACGCGCGATCCACTGGGTGCCGCAGCATCACCACGATTTTCACGCCCGGCAGGTCTTCCGCTATTCGCTCCATCGCATACGGATGATAGATGTAGTAAGGACTCGCTTCGCCCGTTAACTGCCGGAACACGCTACCGTCGTGCCACGGCCGTTGCTTTACCTGACTTGCCAGTGGAAAGTGAGCACGGTACCACTCGATCCCCTCCCCATAATTCAGATCGAAATAATGCACCTCCTTCACCGTGCTGGATGCGATCAACGGATGTTGGATCAGCTGGCCATGGAGACTCGTCGTCCCACATTTCTGCGCCCCCACAATGAGAAAGTCCGGCAACACGCGCCCCGCCGCGTCGCGCAATTGGTGTCGATGCACCAACGACGCTCGCGTCTGCTTGACAAACTCCTTCACGCGTACCGGAATCCAACGCTTGAGCATCGGTCGACTCACTCACTTGCTTCCGAGGTGATCCGCAGCGTGACTCAACCACGCACTTCCTGTTCGGCCTTCGGCGGCAACAGACGCTCGGCCGCTCCCGGCAACCGATTGGGGATCGTCCCCTGAGAGAAGGCCTGCTTCAACACCTGACACACAAACCGCGGGCTGTCCAGATTGCGTCGCCACATCCGACGCGGTTCACATCCCAAACGATAGAACCATTCCAAACCAATATTGCGCATCCACGTAGGGGCCCACTTCATGTTGCCAGAATGGAAATCAAATGCCGCACCAACTCCAATCATCGCCGTGGCCTCCACTCGCCCCGATTGTCGCGCCATCCACTTCTCCTGCTTCGGCGCTCCCAGCCCCACCCAAATGATGTCCGGCATCGCGGCGTTAATCTGTTCGGCAATCTCCTCGTCCTCGCTGATCGACAAATCACGGAACGGCGGACTCATCGTCCCAACAATCTCAATCCCCGGATACGTTCGCTCCAATCGCTGCGCTAGCCGCTCCGCGATCCCCGGCAAACCACCATATAAGTAATGACGTAACCCTGACTCCCGACCGCGATCGCAAATGTCCAGCATCAAATTCGGCCCCGTCACCCGCCGATGACGACCAAAACCCAACACCTTCGCCGCCACGATAATCCCCACTCCATCGGCCAACGTCAAACCCGACTGCTGCGTCGCCAACCGCATCTCCGGATCGCGATGACACATCATCACACTGTGCGGATTCGTCAATGTGATGTAGCCGCGCCTGCTAGCAGCGCGCCAGTTTTCAATCACGCTCAATACCTGTCGCCTCGGCAACAGATCAAAACGGACGTTCGCTATCGTCCGCCGCATGATATCCACGGGAACCTCGGTGAAACAGACAGGATCGGTCAATTGGGTAGTTTGCATAATTCAGATAAGTCTTATTGAACCAAGCGATTGTCGGGGCTGCAATCAGGCATCCTTCAGAACCTTAGTTTTTTCCCAGGGTCTTGCCGCCAACATTCGCTGGTTTCGCTACACTTCCGGGTGTGCAAGCAGTTCCTTATAGGGGGGTTGTCGTGAAAATGACGAGGATTCCGGAGCTGGCGACAACCGGGAATCGCTCACGGCAACGTCCGTCAGCTCGCCTTGGAAAGCATTGACGATACGGGTGAGGTCGGACCAGGCGGTGGCGTCGAGGGCTTGTTGGGGGGCGCCAATGGCGGGTCGGGTTCCGCCGGCAATTTCTACCCAACCTACCTGTTTTTCCAGGACCGACAGTGGCAGACGCAGGGTCCAGTTGTTGCGGGCGCGGAAGGCGGCGGCGTTCCCCCACCGGGCGTGGAAGGCCTCGTGGAGCCAGGGGAGACTGAGCGTAACCTGGAGGGCGTCCCAGTTTTGGCGATGGGCCTGTCGGGTCAGGCTTTTCCAGGGTCCGGACCAAGGGAGGCGGCCCTGGAGATGAACATATTGGTCGATAGCGGTCGGGTTCGTCGAATTGCGGGACTGCCGGAGGTGCCAGGTGATGAGCCGCCATTCGCCATGTCCGATGATCCGCTGGATCGCCAGGTAGACGACGACGGCCAGTGCGGTGACCAGTGCGATAGCGTCGGCACCGGTCCGGAGGCTGGCGATTGCGGCAATGGACGTGACGGCGGTAACCAGGGCGACGACGAGCACCAGGCGGAGGGGGGTGACACCTTGGTGGAGGAGGCGGTGATGGAGGTGTCCGCGATCGGTATCGTAGATACTGCGGCCGGTAAGTATTCGTCGGAAGATAGCGTATCCGGTATCGAGCAGGGGGAGTGTCAGCAGGGCGACGGGCGCGGCGACGGCGAACGTGGCCTGGCTTTTGATCGACGCCTGAATCGCGACGGCACCGACGGCCAGGCCGAGGACCATACTGCCGCCGTCGCCGAGATAGATTTTGGCAGGGGGGAGATTGAAGACGAGGAAACCGGCGAGGGCACCGGCGAGGGCCAGCGGGACGACTGCCGTTTCCGGGTGTCCGGAGAAGAAGGCAATTGCCGCCAGGCTGGAACAGATGCCGATTCCTAGGGTCGACGCCACGCCATCAGCTCCATCCATCAGATTGATTGCGTTGACGGTACCGAGCAGCCAACCGAGGGTAACGAGGTAGCCGAAATGCCCGAGTTCCAATCGCCAACCCAAAACGTCGCAGCGGAAGAAGACGAATCCGCCGGCGATCAGGATCAGGCTAGCAACCACTTGTCCCAACAGCTTGTGAGCCCCGCGGAGTCCATATCGATCATCGTAGAGACCGACGATCAGGATCACAGACAGCGCGGCGACGAGGTGCAGCTGTTGGCGGAGAAAGCTGGGATCGATTCCCCGAATACCTGGAACCATACAGTATGCGAGGGCGACGATCAGGGTGGCCGCCACAAACACGGCGACACCGCCTCCCAGGGGCGTTGACGCACCATGTTGCTTGCGGACGCCGTCTGGCAAATCACAGAATCGTCCGAGTCTGGCGGCGCGGATAACGATGGGAGTGGCGACGATCGCAGCCAACGTCGCACCGGCGCAGATGGCGAAGGAGCCGACAATTACGGGGTTCATGAGCAGGACTAGTTACCAAGATGAGCGGGCAAATCAGAGAAGCAATCACAAAGCAATCCATCCAGGCACATCCGTTCGTAACGCAACCATCATGGCCACGCACACGTCATTCGTTGTCGGCGCATCCTTACATAGGAACCACGCCGCGGACAACGTAAGCTATTCAACCTCACTCGCCTCCAACGGCAGCTGTTTGGCGGCAGCCGACGTCACCGTTGAAGCGACATATTCCTCGCTGCGGTAACCGTAGCTGTACCCGTAGCCATAACCGTAGCCATCGCGATACCCTGTTCGGCCATAGCGACCTTTCGCCTCCACGGCATTGACGACGACTCCCAGCACATTTGCTTCGACATTGTTGAGTACCTCCCGAGCTCGGGCGGCCGCCCCTTGAACGCCGCGACGCAATCGCAACGTCAATAAGACGCCGTCGACTCGCGGTGCCACGGCGGCCGGGTCGGTCACTGCCAACAATGGCGGGGTGTCAACGATCACAAAGTCAAACTTCTGTCGGAGGACGTCGATCAACTCTTTGAAAAACGGGCTGGTCAACAGTTCCGATGGGTTATCGACGGCGCCACCCACGGTCAACAAACTCAAATGATCAAGCCCCGAAGGTACGCAAGCTTCCTCCGGCGCCACGCTACCGCTGAGCACCGCCCGCAGGCCGCTATCGGCATGCTGCGAGATGTTGAACAGTTTGTGGACGGAAGGGCGGCGAAAATCAGCATCAAGCAACAAGACGCGCTTGCCAGAACGTGCCATCGTCACGGCCAGATTCGCGGCCAACGTCGACTTGCCATCGCCGGGTAGCGGACTTGTCACCTGAATCACTCGGTGATCCTGCCCTCCGGTGCTGAAGTACAAGGAAGTCCGAACCGCACGATAGGCCTCCGACACATTCGAACCATTGTGATGAATCGTAATCAGCGACGGCGATAGTTTCGGATACAGCTCGCCAACCTGCATTTCCTTGCGATTCATCAACGGGATTTGACCAATCACTGGCACCTGCAGCGTTCGCCTGATGTCGGCCGGGCTGCGGAACATCGCTTCCGAGCGGTCCACCAAATACCCCAATCCAAACGCGGCAATCAAGCCGACGAGTCCCGAGATACCCAAGGATTGCACCAGGTTTGGATTCACTTGCTTGCCAATCCCCGCTTCCGCCAATACGCTCATCCGGTCGCCACCGCTATCCCGCACAATATCGATTTCGTTCAAGCGGTCGACAACAGCACTAAACAACATCTGGATACGTTCGATATTGCTGCGGTATGTCTGGTCCTGCACCAGATAGACCTGCATTTCGGTCGCCAGTTTCTGTTCTTCCTGAAAATGCGTGTCCAGCGATTCCAGCTGACGTGACACGGTCACATAGTCCGTACGGAGCGACTGCATGTAGACGCCGACGTAGTCGATCACTTGAGCGTTCGCTTGTTGCATTCCGCTGCCAATCGGCGGAGCGGCAATGCGCGCCTGCGTTTCGTCCAACTCGCGTTTCAATTCCGTGATTCTCGTGCGAGCTGCGACAACATCGGGGTGTCCGTCTGCATAGTCCTGACTCAAACGGCGTTCTTCCGCAATCGCCTCGGTATACATTCGCGATAGCTGAGCATAGTAAATCCGCTGAGTCTCGCGCTCGTAATCCTGCACCATCGCCTGTGGGTCCACCACCGGTAATTCCTTCTGCTCGGCCGGTCGTAGCATCGCCAACGCCTGATAAAACACCGCCTCGCGACTTGTCCCCCCCGCCGTCAACGCACTCTCCAGACTCTTGATCTTCGCCGCCAGCGTCGAACGCTCCACCATCAACTTGCGCCGCACCGCCTCAATCTCGCTCTGTCGCTCCTGATGCGGATTGATCCCCTCCCCTTCCTTCCAAATCAGCGGCGCCTTGCTCTGAAACTCCAAATACCGCGACTCTTCCGTCTGCAATTGCTGCATCAACTCGTCCTTGGCCTGCGTGATCAAATCGGTCGTCTGCTTGTCCACGTCCTGATTCGATTTCGCCAAAAACTCGTCGTAAACGTCCACTAACGCCGTTACGATCTTGCGACAGTCGTCCGGACGACTCCCGGCATATCGCACCTCCAAAATCGTTGTGTCATCCCCCGCTACGTCAATCGTGATCCCCCGCTCGACAAACTCCACCGGCTTCTCCACGTCCGCCAACGACGGAAGATTCGACAAGCCCACTCGCTTGAGCGCTAAATCCACAATCATCGGGCTGCGAATGATCATCGCGTGCGTCTCGATCGTCTTCTCAAACGTCGGCTGCTCCCCATTCATCTCCCCCGATACCGCCACCTTCCGCTTGTTCTCAATCAAGATGCGCGACGACGACTCGTACGTCGCAGGGGCCTTCAGAAAATACAACACCCCCATCAATAGACTGATCAATAACACAAACAAAACTAAGAAGATGTGCCGCTCCAATATCGCCCAGACGTCAAACACCGGTTCTGGGGCCGCTCCGGCCGGAGCTGGAAGCATTCGGGTCTCCGTCGACATCTGTATTACCTCACGACTTCGCTCTATCAAGGTACGCCTCAAACCGCCTATTTTACCAAGTTTCCCTAATCTTCACCATGTGCCAATTCCCACGAATGTGGCCGACGGCCTTACTGTTGCCAACCACCCATTCAGTGGGTAGCGATCGTGGAGCCCTCGGTTGCCGAGTGGGCACGTGCTGGCTGAATGTCGTCGTCATGCGCCACGACGGGCAATTCGCGCCGGGTCCTCTCGCTGGGATCTCCGTATCCATAATCGTAGCCAGCGGCATCGAATCCCGATTTCGGCTCGACAGCATTAATCACAACTCCCACCAGGTTGGCCCCGAGACCGTGGAGTATTTCGGAAGCGCGAAACGACATCGCCTTCACACCGCGACGAATGCGGAGATTCAGGATAACGCCATCAACCCGAGCCGCCACGGCACTGGCATCGGTCACAACGAGGGCCGGTGGCGTATCCAGAATGACGACATCGTACTTATTTCGCATCTCCTCCAGGACGTGCTCAAAACGGCTGGACGTGAGTAATTCAGCTGGGTTCCCCGTTACGGTGCCGGACACGACGACTTCCAGGTGGGAGATCGGAGTCGTCATTAGGACATCATCGAGGTTCACATCTCCGCCCACGATTTCGGCAAGCCCTGATTGATGTTCGATTCCCAACAATTGGTGGATGGTCGGGCGTCGCAAGTCGGCGTCGACCAACAACGTTCGTTTACCTGAGCGGGCCATGGTAACGGCCAGGTTCGCGGCCAGCGTCGACTTTCCGTCACCAGCGGAAGGGCTGGTAACTTGCAGGACCTTCATTTGTTCACGGCTGGTGTTGAACAGCAGGGACGTTCGGACCGAGCGATACGCTTCGGCCTCTTTCGATTCGTAGCGATGTACGGTGCACAATGCTGGTCGCACCTGAGGGAATTTCGGCGATATCGCCATCCGTTCCGGCCGCATCAAGGGAATCGTCCCGATCACAGGCAATTGCAAGACCGACCGCAATTCATTAGTACTATGGAACGTTGCGTCGCGACGATCTTGCCACAGCGATAGAAGAAAACTAATGACCAGCCCGCCGGCCAGGCCGCCGCCAACGACCTTGGCCATCATCGGTGAGGACAATTCACCGGCAGCTGGCGGAGCCAACATACTGACCTTTTCGCCCGCTGCATCACGTACGAGCTCCATTTCGTCAAGTCGAGCGTTGACGGCGGAGAGCAGCTGTCGAATGCGTTCCATTTCACGGCGGTACGTCGCGTCGATTCCCTGCTCACGCTGCAGTTGATTTGCCCTGCTCTTCTCTAACTCATACACGTCGTCCAACTCGCTGATCTGATGTTCGTAGGCGGCTAGGCGGTCCTGCATCCACTGCATGTAGATGGCCACGTAGTCGGTCTCTTGGGCGTCCCCATGGCCGTCGGCCTGCGAGAGGGCCATGCGAGCGGCCTCGGTCACTTCTTGAGTGTCCCAAATCTGTGATCGCAGCGACTCCAGGCGTCCACGCAGCGAAACCAGGTCGGGATGCCCTTCCCCGAACTGCTCCTGCATCACTTGTTCTTCACGCAGCATCGCGAAATACTGATGCGTTAGCGCCACCTTCAAGTCCTTTTGCAGGGACTGCTCGGCGCCAACTACCAGGTCTGCCGACGAATCGCCAGCAGGTTGCTGTCCTAGTTCACGCACCGCTCGCATCAACACGGCTTGCCGGTCCAACTCTCCGCGCTCAATTGCATTTCGCAGGCTTCCAAATTCGTTGGCCAACAGCTCACGCTCCACAACCAGTCCCGCTCGAGTCTGTTCGATTTCCATTTGTCGTTCGCGATGCAGGTTGACCCCCACACCGTCGCGCCAGACCAGCGATGCATTCGCCCGAAATGCGTCGTATTCGTTCTCTTTTTCTTCCAATTGATTTGCCAGATCGTCACGTGCCGCGCTGACCTGTTGCACCGTCTGTTCATCAACCTGTTGCCGGGACTCACGCAAGAATCGTTCATAGGTGTCCGCCAGTGCTTTGAGCACCAAACGGCAGTCTTCGGGTGCCGTATCGGCATAGTGGACGCTGATCACGCCCGCCTTACCCTGTTTGAGATCCACCGACAGGCGCCGCTGAATGTGCCCGGCAACGCTCTCCACATCGCCCAGCGACGGCAGCTCTTCCAGATCGTATTCCTTGACGGCCCGGTGAATGATCAACGGACTGGTCAGCACCAACGCGTGCGTTGACACCGAACGCTCCAATTTTTCCGCATTGTCCAAGGGACTCAACTGCAGTGCCGTCGTATCGCTCGTCTCCAACAACAAGGACGTGCTACTCTCATAAACGCGAGGGGCGATACTGTAATAACCGCCAGCAACTACTCCGGCCATGGACAAGGCAATCATGCATACCCATGGGTGACGCAACATCGTGCCACCCACATTCCATAACGGGGCTTGTTGAGACGCCGCGGGCGACAGGGCCTGGGCCGAAGCGAATTCTCTTGTCAATTGAGCCATTTGCGGTTCCTATGACGATGGTGCATCGTTTTGCCTCGCCGCGACGCACGTTCTTCGTGCACCGTCAGCGAACGGGATAGGGGCTGAACGGGACAACGGCTCTAGTTCAATTCGCGTGCCAAGGTCGCATCGATATCGCCCAGGGCGGCACGCGTGCCTGATCGAGCAATCATCTCGCAAGCCATTGAATCAGCAGATTGCGTTCCTCGTCGGTAACGATCGTGACGAAGATACTGACTGCGGCAGGCACCAACGGGCGAGATACGTCTCTGCCGCCGTCCCAAGGCGCAGACAATGACGGCTACAATGGCTGTGACGCCGTCATGACCCTACCGAGAAATGAGGCCCGGCAAAAAGAAATGCCAACAAACGGGTAGCTACCGTAGCGTCGAACGACTGGACGTTGACGTTTTGCATCGTCACGTCGCAAACCAGAAGCATAGCCGCGATAGAATGACGATCAAAAGATCAACGCTGCGGGTCTTCACCCAAACGAACCTGCAACGTATTGATCTTGCCGTTACGAATCACCTTAATGGTGTGCTCAGAATTGGCCCGCTGCCGCTCAACCAACATTTGTAGATCCCGGCTGTCACGGACTTGTTGCCCGGCAAATTCGACAATCACGTCACCCCCCTCCAGACCCGCGTCATCGGCCGGCTGCGACGGAGCAACTTTCGTGATGATCGCACCAAATCGAACCGGTAGATTGTGGCTCTCGGCGTAAGGGGGCTTGATGTCGGCAATGTTCACCCCCAAGTATCCTCGCCGCACGACGCCATAGTGTAACAATTGCTCGGCGATCCAACGGGCATCATTGATCGGGATCGCAAAGCCAATTCCCTGATACCCGCCGCTACTGCTGGCAATCGCCGTATTGAGCCCGATCACTTGGCCATCGAGGTTTACCAGTGGCCCTCCCGAATTGCCAGGGTTGATTGCCGCATCGGTCTGTAGCAATTTTCCTCGCTCAATCTTGTCAATACTCCGCCCCTTTCCGCTGATGATTCCGGCACTGACCGTCGTCTCCAACTCAAACGGGCTGCCAATCGCGATCACCCAATCTCCGATCTCCAGTGCGTCGGAGTCCCCCAGGTGTGCCGTCGGCAAATTCGCTGGAGGATCCTGAATGCGCACAATTGCGACGTCGCTCTTAACGTCCGCTTTGACACGGTCCACGGGAAATTCACGACCATCCGCCAATCGCACGACCATACTATCGACCGAATCGACGACGTGATTGTTGGTCAAAACCAAACCATCGCGTCGAACGATAATGCCGGAGCCCACGCCCAATTCAACGTCTGGACTTTCCACGCCATCGGGTAGATTGACACCGGGCAGCATCGGTGAGGGAATCACACCATCGGGGAAAAACTCGAAAAACCGCGGGTGCAGTAACAGCTTCTCTACCAAATTCGGATCTCGGCTGCGCGAAACAATGGTCACCACCGCCGGTGCGACCCGCGATGACGCCTGACGAAACGCCTGCGACAATGACTTCGCCTGCGCCACCGCTGCGGAATTCGCCCCAACATCCTCCACCTCCGCTTGCAGCCCCGCCCCCTCCGATGCATTGGCCCCGTCGGTCGCCAGCGACTGCCCCAAAACCTGCGATGCAGCCACCAGGACGGTAGCAATAGTCGATGTGAATGTAGCTTTACGGATGACTTTGCCGAATGAGTGCATCATGGAATGCGACGCCTATTGTACTTATCAATGCCAAATGCTCGCTTCGCTGCGGGCGAGTCGGTAATATGCGAGTCGGTAGTATGCGTGGCCGATGCCCCCCCCATTGTAACCAGAATCTCAAGTCGGCAGGGGATTCGTTGCCGTTGGCCGCCTGCCCAACCGGCGGGCGACACCTAGCCACGCCAAGTTCCGGCAACTATAGGATACGCCGATAGCTGGCAGACGGCCACCAAACGGAGGCCTTTTCGAACAAATTGCCAAGAATTCCCGCGACTCGCTTTTCTCCGACGATTCGCCAACCGGCAGAGACGGCTTTGACCCCTACGACCATCCGTTCCGGGACCGGGTGTCTTCATCGGAATACGACGACAAGAGATTTGCCGATTTTGCGACTGAAATCGATCGCCGCGAAGACGTTCGAATTCGCCAGGACGGTCGGGGCGTGGAAGTCGATTGACAATACGAGCCATTCGACTTAGCTTTACACCATTCCCAAGGTAAATGCCGACTCGTTCGGGACGGGTTGTCGTTTCCATTTCCGAGTGCACCTCGATCGACCATTGGCCAAATGCGGGCGACATGGATGCGAATCGTTGGAGGTGAACTAGAGTCTCATTCACAATTCCAGGCCCATGTCTTCATCGGAACCGACGCCCCCCAGCGAACACGATAAACTTTACGAAGAATGTGAACAACGTGTCGGTTACAGCTTTCGCAACCGTTCGTTGCTTGCGGCGGCGTTAACGCATGCCTCCGGTGCACGGCATCGCTTGGCCTCCAACGAGCGACTTGAATTCTTAGGCGATGCTGTGTTGGGATTGGTGGTATGCGAGCACTTATTCCAGCGATTTCCTCACTATCTGGAAGGGGAGCTGACGCGAATCAAGTCGGTCGTGGTCAGCCGCCGGACATGTGCGAAGATCAGCGACCGCATTGGGCTGGCCAAGTTTCTGTTTCTAGGCAAGGGAATGGCGGTTCACGATACTGTGCCACGGTCTCTGCTTTCGGACGTGTTCGAATCGTTGGTAGCGGCGATCTACTTGGACAGTGGCATCGAATCGGCTCGCAAATTCATCGAACAATACGTCGTACCGGAAATCGATTTGGTGGCGGCGGGGATCACGGGAGAGAATCCCAAGTCGCAGTTGCAGCAACTGGCACAGCGCACGTTTTCGCAAACTCCCAACTACGTACTCATCGAAGAAACAGGCCCCGATCATTCGAAGAGCTTTCGTGTCGCCGCGCGGATCGGCGGACGCGTTTTTGCATCGGCGTGGGGCACGAACAAAAAAGAAGCGGAACAGCGCGCCGCCTTGCATGCACTGGAAGAATTAGAACGAGAACTCGACGAACCCCCGCCCACAATCAACAGTCTCGACGTCAACAACATGTCATCCACCAACATGGAGACAGGCATCGACGATGCGTCTTAGATAGCGGCAGGGCGCAAGCCCTGCGGTACTTCAACACCATGCCGCAAGCCCTCCGATACTTCATTAACGTTCGTCCGGCCTTTATTCACAACAGCGGCAGCGACTTGCGAGATTGTAATGGCGTATTCCAGGCTCGAAGGGCCGGCCATTTGCCTAGCCCAGGCCAACGGCCTGGTTTTTTTTCGTGCCGCCGCCCCACCGCGAGATCGGACCGGCCTCCGGCCGGTCCGATCTAGCGGTGGGGCGGCGGCGCGATGAATACCCAGGCCGTTGGCCTGGGCTTAGCAAACGGGCGGCCCTTCGGGCCTGGATACGGCTGGGACAGCCGTGGGACTTTAGCGGGCGTGGGGGTTGAGCTGGATCTTTCGGCGGATTTCTTCCTTTAAGTGCTCAATCACCGATTCCTTGTCGGTTTGATCGAGGATTCGCTTGATCACCGTCTTCGGGGCCTCCGAGCCCCAGGAGGCGCCGTGTTCGAAGAAGTATTTGGCTGCCTGGCCAACGATGTAGGAACCGTATCCCGCCGCAGCACCTTGCGGCAACATGGTAACAGCCGTACCTGCGCCCAAGGTCAGCGTTTTGAACAACCCAGATGCCGCGTGAACCCCCCATTCGGCCAGGACCAGCCATCCGGCGGCCTTGCCGATCGATTGAAGTAGCCCCCGTGCGTGCGTCCAGCTCATTTCCAACCCATAGACATGTGCCAGCGTCACGACCATCGATACGTCGATGGCACTCCCCCCAATCACATCCGCCACTGCCAGTGGATTGGCAGCGACGGCAATCGCCTTGGCCGCTGCAAAACTCCAAATAAACTGTGACGCAGTTTTCTCTCGAAGCCGAATGCGAACCTCCGCCACGCGGTCTGTTTTGTCTGCCGCATACATGGCTGCATTGAGCGCCAGCAATGCCAAACCGTCCCGCTCCAATACTTCCACGATTCTTGCCTTGACATCAGCAATCTGCGGCTCAGGCTTGCGCCATTGGCTGCGAGTACTCCCATCGGCCGACTCGATAACGTATTCAATTTCGCGAGGGTCCGCCGCGGCCGTGAGAATGTCGGGCGGCTTAACGATGTCCTTCAATCGCTCGTGGATCACCTGCACCAATTGCTCGCGTTGCTCCGGCGTGTAAAGATCCATCTTGTTAATAACGACCAATAGCGGCTTGCTTGAAGCTGCTAATTCCAACAATGCCACGAACTCGTCATTCGTCAGATCCGAATCCGTTACAAACATGATCAAGTCCGCTCGCGCCGCAGCGTCGCGCGCGATCTCGGCTCGCTCCTTGCCACCTACTTCGTGCAAACCGGGTGTGTCGATCAAGACGACGTGTGACCCAGAAATGCCGTCAACGACATATCCGCATCCATTCCAAGGGACATGCCACGCTTGCTTCGTCCAACCACCCTGGACACTTACCGATGCTACCTGCTTGCCGACCAGCGCATTAACCAACGCCGATTTCCCAGTGCTGATCTCGCCGAAAACCACAATCTCGACCCGGCCACTGTTCAACTTCAGCGCCATGTCCTTCAATTGCATCAAGTCCTGGTGCAACTGTTCCTTCTCCCTGTCGGTGCACCCACGGTACTTTGTCAACGCATGCTCGACTGATAGCAAGGCCGCCGCGTATCGTGGGTCATGAATCCCTGACGCCGTCTCGGTCACGTTTGATCCTCGCTGAACTTCTGCTTGGCGGTCGTTACCAGTTTTCTCAGTTCGCTGATCGTCGTCAGCTTGTCCCAATGTCGCCGAGCTAACTCGGCGATCCCCCCTTGTGGGGTGGTCATTTCGTGTTTGTAGTAGTCAATGAATATTGCACC
>JAGQPD010000518.1 GCA_020426865.1 Planctomycetales bacterium | reverse complement strand
CATCGTCCGAGTACTCGACAACTCCCGCCTCACCACCGGCAACTGCGAAGGAAACTAGTCGACCGTCCGCATAGCCATATCGTACGCCTTCACCAGTGATGAGATTTCTTACCAGTACCAACTGGCCGGCTTGATCGTATTGATAGACGACCGACGTCTCGTCCGGGGTGACAACTCGTATCCCGCGACCGTGTCCGTCGCGGATAATCTGCAGGCTGTCGCCCGTTTGCTGATGCGTCACAGAGCTGTCGCTGATGAAGAGGCGATCGCCGCTGCCAGCGACGATCTCGGTAATTGTATCGTCGGCAATGTAGTACGACGTGCCGTCTGTGCCGTGCAGGGTATAGGCTGGGCCGTCGAAGTGTCCGGACTGCGGATGGTAGGGGAGTCCGTTGTCCGCAGAGTAGTATCTGCCGCCGACGCGTGTCAGAAGGCCACCGGCGGATTCCATTTGGAAGCCGTGTTGGGGTCCCGTTCCATCGGCGGGATGCAGGGCCTGCCACGCAGGTCGGAAGAACGTCAAGTTGCCGACTTGTTCCGCAATGGGAACAAACTGGAACGCAACACGCTGTCCGGCCAGAGTGCCGGCTGGAAGCGTGACATACAATCGCGTGTCATCGCTGAACGCACCGTAGATGCCTCGATCTTCGTGTCCGGTCAAAGCGACGTTGGTGTGAATCGCCACATCCCGATCCGCCCACGTCCAAGCACTGCCAAACAGATCGTTCGTGCTCTGAAGACTGTCGTAGCGTCGCGTAAGATCGAACGTGTATCCACCGAACACAACACTGGCGTCGACGTCGGTCCTGGCATATTGGCCGAGCTTGCTGCTCGTCGAGAACTCGACCAGCTGTCGCACTCGGCTTGTACGACCGGCGATGTCAGTAGCAGACAACTCCAGCGTGTGAAAACCATTGACGAAGTAATGAGGATCGACGCTCGCCAACGTTCCGGGAAGCCCTGCGACGGACGAATTTGCATTCGGTAGCGCGTCGCCGCGGGCAAGCAAAACTCGCGTGCCTGATAGTCCATCGATCAATGACAATTCCCATGCGTCAAGATTGACATCGGCGACCAATCCTACGACGTCTGTTTCCTCACTGATCACGGCACCCGAAAGGTGATCGGATAGCATGACGAGCGGTGGATTGGAATCGCCGGGGTCTCGGACTTTCAAGAAGGTCTCATAGGTTCCCTCGACGCCGTCGGTATCCGTAGCAGTAGCTACTAGCGCAAACTTCCCTGGTGCGGATGCCGTGATGGTGGCACGGGCAAGACCGGGCCGCACGACGTCAAGTGCAATAGGATTGCCATTGAGTGAAAGCGTCATGGACTGAATATCGAATTGCCCACCCAATACGCCTTCGGCTTGCACGGAGACAATCACCTGTTGTCCCGGAGTGGCCGGGAAGCTGGGCGTCTGTTCGATTCGTACCGTGGGAGGGATTTGTTCCAGCGATGCGCGCAACACGACGGTCTGACGCGTTGCCACGCGGCCATCGCTGGCTGTGAGCCGAACGAGGTACTCACCTGCCTGACCCGGACCAGGCGTCCAGGAGAAAACACCCGACAGGGGATCGAGTGTTGCGCCTTCCGGAAGATCGTCGGCAGAATAGGTGAGCTGAGTACCATCGGGATCACTCGCCTTGACCGTGAACGACTTCGTTTCACCTAACAAAAACAAGTGATTACTTTCGTTCAGCACCGGTGGTCGATTGATGTCAAAGACAGTGATATCCAAGTCAAGTGTATCGGAAGCCCCCTCGGGATCCTGGGCGAGAAAAGTGATCGTGTAGGTTCCCGCTTGCTCGAAATCCGGAGTCCACACAAACTCGCCGCGGCCCGGTACGAACAATGCGCCGTCGGGAAGGCTGCTCGATACGCTGTAGGCTAGCGGATCGGCGTCCAAATCGGCCGCAACGACCGAGAATCGCAATTCGGCACCTTCGCGAGCCGTTTGATTGGACAGCGGGACAAAGCGAGGAGCCGAGTTGCTGTTGGCCACGGTCAGCGAGACGACTTGCTCGTCGCGCGCGTTGCCATCGCTTGCCGTAAAGGTTACTTCGTAGATTCCTTGTTGGTTGGATCGTGGAACAAAGCTCAGGATGCCTGTGACCGGATCCAGTCGTGCGCCCTCGGGAAGCCCTGCTGCCGAGTAGGTGAGCGGGTCGTTGTCATCATCCGATGCGAGGATTGTCTTGTTTAACGTGGCTCCTTCCGTAACAATCAGTCCGCCGATGTCGTCCAGTACTGGAGCGGCATTGCTGCTTCTGACGACAATGTCGAATGTTGCACTATCGGACAGGCTGCTGGTCACACCCTGATTCCCACCATCGGTCACGATTACTGTTGCGGTGTGAACGCCGATGTCTGCGGCCGATGGTGTCCACATCAAGTCAGCACGACCGTAGATCGTAGATGGGACCAACGTTGCACCGGCGGGAAGACCTTGCAGCAAATAAGCGAGAGGTTCCTGGTCCCTGTCGCTTACCCGAACTGGTACCTGCAGCGTCTGTCCGACAAGAGCGACTGCCGGGCCCAAGTATTCCAACACGGGCGGTTCGTTGGGACTTTCGACCGTAACGACAAAAGAGATAGTATCCGAGAGCGGACGATCTGGATGATCATCACCATTGTCGGTGGCGATGATGGTTATGGCATGATCTCCTCGATCGCCGACGCGAGGCGTGATGCGCAAGCGTCCGGTTCCGTTTCCGTTGTCTACAAACGACATGAATTCCGGCAGAGGGAACCCGGGGCTTTCGCTTGTTGCGGACATCGTGATCGGATTGTTTTCGATATCCGTTGCATGGACGATCACGTCCAGCGTATCGCCGAGTGCTACGGTGACGTTCCCAGGTTGTTGAAGCTCCGGCCGCCGATTGAGATTGAGCACTTCGATAGGAACCGTCATCTCGATGGTCGACGGCGTGCCGGTACCGTTTCCATCATCGGTGGCGCGGAAGCGGGCTTCATACGTGCCGGCCTGCAGGTAGTCCGGTGTCCATTGGAACAACCATGTGTCCGTATCAAACGTTGCGCCGGGAGGGAGCGAAATGGCTTCCACAACGACGGATTTGGCGCTCAGCGAAACGTCGATGACGTTGCCATCGTCGCCGCGGAACGCAGGTTCGTACCATGGATTATCGGGATCGAAAGCGTAGGCCGTGAATTGAATGATTTGCCCTTCGTAGGTACGCCAATTTGCCTGTGGATCCCACACAGGATCACCGTTGACATTCAAGACGGTCAGCGTTGTCGTCACGAGCGCCGTTTGAATTCCGTCGGAGACTACGAACTGAACGTCATACACACCGTTTTGGATGTAGCCGGGTGTCCATTCGACAAGTCCGGTCTCGGGAAAGAGAATCGCGCCGCTCGGAAGGTTAGGTGAGGCAAAGCTGTAATCGCCGCTGCCGCCAGACGCACGTAGATTGAAGCGAATCCGTTCGCCTTCGCGGAGTGTGCGGTCGGCCGGCCGCAAGAGTTCAAGCGGTGCCAAACCGGGGAGCACCACGATCCGCATGGTTTTCGATGTCGTGACCACTCGGTCGTTTACGTAGAAATTGAATTCGTAGGTCCCGGCGCTCTCGTAATCGGGACTCCACGTAAAGGTCCGTGTCGGTGTGTCGAAACTCGCACCCGGCGGCAGGTTGTCGGCCCACACAGTTAACGGATCCTCGTCGGCATCGACGGCCTGTAGGCGGAACTGAATCGATTTTCCCTCTTGCACTTGCAACTCTTCGGGGAGGCCGACGATTTCGGGATCCTGGTTTCCGCCCGCCAGACGAATGGTAAATCGCTGTAGTGCCGCTGCACCGCGAGTGTCGAAGGCCAGCAACGTAACCGGTTCGACTTCTGCAGCCAAGGGATTGGGCAACCAGCGGACGCGCCCGGTGGTTTCGTCAATCGTCATGCCATCCGGTCCCGATAGAAGATAGTAGACAACCGATTGGCCATCGGGATCCGTGGCGATGGCATCGTAGCGGTACTCAAGACCTACCGAGGCAACGAGCGTAGGATTCGAATCGAACGACGGCGCGCTATTTGGTGTCGTCTGTCCGATGAGCCCCGCGGCGAATTGAATCCTGCGATGTTCCGGAGTGACGATGGAAATCGTGTGGCCAGTTGTGGAGGAGTTGGGTTCCAATCGGCCGTTGGGAGGTAAAGACGCCGATAGGTCTACGAGCCATTTCCCGTCGTCGGTTCGACCTGCGTTGCTGGTGGGAAGACCGGTGTATCCGGCCGCGGGGTCGAGCGTGAGCAAGACCGGCAGAACAACCGGCAGATCGCTCGTGTTGCGAATCGTCACCTCGTAGCTGATAGTGCTGTCACGTCGGTCGGAACGTGCCAAACCAAACGAAACGTCCACCAGCGCTGACAAATCGGAGATTCCCAGAAACGAAGTTGTGTAGTCCGCTGTGAGGCTCAGTCCGAATACGCTGCGAACATCGCGTACCGTAAGTGCATATTGATCGGCCAACATTCCGTCGAATTGCAGGAGTACGGTCCGTGTCCTTGCATCGTATTGAACGCTACGGATTGCGTGGGTGCCGGTGTTCTCACCGACAAGTGCATAGTTGTCCGGATTGATCACGCTGCCCGGATCGTCGGCGTTGCCGACAAGCATATCTTGATCAAAGGTCACGGAAACAAATGGCAGGGGAAGTGCGACGGCGGCTTCACGTGGTGGATTCGTGGCGACAACAATCGGAGCGACGGCCGGGCTGATAATATCAACCTGATGCGACTGACTTAGCAGTATCCGACCATCGCTCGTGGTGATGATCGAATCACCACGAGTGCCGCCGGTCGCGATCACGACGCGACGAAGTGAGGCGGTGTCCACCATGGTCAAGGAACTGCCGTTGGCGGCGAGTCCGGTATCGGCGACCTCTCCGGCATTTGCCGTGATGAACAAGAGGTCCTCCAGATCGGTAGCTGCTTGGCCAAACGCCAGCGAATCGATCGGGGCGGTAAAGTTGAGCATCAACTCGGCGCGACCACGCTCGTTAAAACGTACTACTTGAGAACGATCGGGCCAGGTTGTGGCCCACAGCGTGCCGAAGCGGTCGAATGCCAGGCTGCCAACTCGCAGATTCACATCGCGACTATAGTGACTGAAGTCACCTGTTTCCGGATCGAAGATTTCGATGCCGTTGTTGCTCGAAACATAGATCTGACCGGTGATTGGATCGGGAGCGAGGGCGATCGTAAGGCCGTCGCCGAAACGGTCTAGGACTTCGCCCGTGGCAGGATCGAGCTGCAACAGGGGACCACCGCCGGTAGTGGCCCAGAGGCGTCCTTGGTTGTCGAATGCGAGATTGAAGATCGGATCATCCAGTTCCGCGAAAGGCGTTTCGGCCTCTCCGCCATTGATGTCGAAGCGGAAGAGCTGACCACGGTTCGCGCCGCCGGAGACGATAAACGTGCCAGCAATCCCCAGCTGTGAAAATTGTTCTCCCAGGGCGCCGTCGGCCGGAACTTCGACGATGGCCATCGGGCCGATATCGGCATGGCTGCCCGGAATCCCTGTGGCAAATGCCTGTCCCACGAGCGGGGCAATCACGGACGAGAATTCGCTTGGTCGTGTCGACGGAGGAATATTGGGGATTTGGTTTTCCGCTTCGGCGAAGAGGGGATTTGTTGACGGAACAGGCGTGGGCTCGGGCGCTTGCCCGAAATTGGGGGGAGTCGTGGGACCAACCGAGGGAAGCCCGCCGAAGCTGACCGCCGACCCGTCATCGACGGCGTTCACGCCGAAGGCTGGTTCCTCGCGATTACCGGCGATGTCGGTGGCGAGTGCGAGGAATTCGTAGGTGTGTCCTGGCTGGCCCTCGTAGACAAGCATGCCGTTAGCATTGCTGAGTTTACGCTGCCAGATCTTGAAATCGCCACCATCTTCTGCCACGTAAAGCGTAACGTGCTTGAAACCACTGCCGGCCAAATCGTCTTCTGCCGACCACTCTACGTCAAAAGTGTTGACGTCGGCGGCGATACGAGAGACAGATATGTGGCTTGTTGGTGCTACTGGATCGAGCATATAGGTGATGGTTTGCGTATCTTCGGGCGCCGCCGTATCGAAGAGCACGCGCGCGGACGCCGAGATTGTGTCGCCGGTCGAAACACGCACATCAGGTTTGATCGAATACGAGACGAACCCAGCCCCTTCGCCGAGTGCATTGTTTGGACGCAAAAGACCACGTGTGGAACTTTGCAGCAGTTCGCCCGTCAGCGGGTCGATGGCCTGCAAGGTCCAGGTGGCAACCGGAAGATCCTCTTGATAGAGGTCGATACCCGCGGTAACGCGCAGGATGAATCCATTGGATTCAGTGAAATCGAATTCACCTTGGTAGAGGGACTTGCCGGCAGGGATGTCGACCTTGATGCTACCAATTTGGATATCCCCCAGTTCGAAGCTGAATCCATCCAGTCCTTCGTCGATGGAAGAAACAACGCGGACCTCGTTGACGAAACGCCCCGACGCCGAATCGTTTTCGAATTGGATGGTAAAGGGAAGGTCGGCGCGATCGGGTATCCATCCTTGCGTATCGAATGTTTGAGGTCCGGTGATGGATGCGAGGCTTTGGACGGTACCGCTGCCGCTTAACAGATCGGTAAAGTCAAGCGATTCGAATCCCGTTCCATCAACCGGTTCTGGTCCGTTGATCTGGAAATCGACCGGCAAACCCGCCGCGCGTTCGTCGAAGCCGATCCACGGCACATAGATGCGGAATGCCTCGAAGTGCGTGGCATTGCTCAGTCCCAGATCGTAGTCCTCGAAGTCCGGCGGGATCGAGTGTTTCACATCGCCAACCACACCGTCCTCGCATTGTCTTTCCTCCAGTTCGTGAGGGGCAAGCGTGCCGTCGGTATGGCCGTAAAGCGTACGAATCTGATCAAAGAATCCGAGGAGATCCGCGTCACTGCGAACATTGGTCCCCGCCGGGCCGAAGAGGATGCCGGAGGCGATGGTCGACATCAAACTGGCAATATACTGTTGCTCGCGAATCGGGGGGATTTCGCCGTCGGATGTCAGCAATCCGGCATCTTCCAATGCGGCCAGGTACAAAGCCACCCAGGCTTGTTCATCGCCGGCCAAGGCCAACAGGGCGCCCGGCGCATCGTCGCTGTCGAGAATCGCTTGACGCATATCTCGTGCCTGCTGGCTTTGGAAGGCGACGTATTCTTCTCGCGTCATGCTCGTGGCAGCCGCGAATGCATGCAGACGGTAGGGGATAAAGACGACCTCGCACTTTCCGGGAACCGCCACATTCGATTCATAGAGCCCCTGGAAGTCCAGTTGGTCCAATACTTGCCCAATCCCCGGTGCCGCTTGGTCCGCCTTGTCCTTGACCGCGTCCCACCAATCGCCAATGGCGCTCTCGCCCCCCTCTTCGAGGATGCTGTCGAGTTCCGGGAAGCGGCCGGACATTTGAGACCGGAAGTCATCAAAAGCGCGATCCGAAAGTTCACGAAGACCCGGATACGTCACGATATTGAATGACAAACCGGCAAACCCATCCGCCGCCTGATCATAGAGAAATCCAGACGTCGAAAACTGGCCGTCGGTATTGGTGATCGAATCGAGCCTCGCCCACGGAACCGACTCGTTCTCGCTGCCCGCGGCTCCTTCGGGCGTACCTCGTAGATTCGTGAAGTAGTTGAGATACGGCAGGCCGTAGACGTACTCGTTCAATAGTAGCTCGGGTGCACCATATTGGAAGTAGGTGTAAGGAGCGTCTACATTCGAGATGTTTTGAAAAGCAATCGAATAGGTTGCCTGGTCGCCGGCCAAGATGACGCGCGGGCCACCGATGCCAATCGTAACATCGGGCTCAATCGCCCGCTCGATCATGAAGCGATAGGGAATGATCGCTTCGCTTCCGTCTGGATTGATCACTTTCAGGTCGTACAATCCGTGTGGCGCGTCCGTGAAGTCGAATTTGGCGATGATCTTGGAGGAGTCGATCACGTCCCACAGCACGGGTTCGTATTCGGCGATTCCCGGTCGCACCAGCTTGACGATTGCGCCATCGCGAAATTGTGCTCCTTCGATCGTGGTGGTGACGTACTTGGCGTCGCCTCCCGTATCGGTCCGCACGTCGGTAATGACCAAGGGCAAGAGGTCGGCAATGATCCGGATATTCGCGCCCGATGCCGGGCCGCTGAAGCCGCGAACCAGAACGTAATAGACGCCTGGTCTTGTCGACGGTACGATAACCGTGGGATCAGACGACAGGAATCCGTCGTAGGTAGCGTCGAAAGCTGCCGAAGAAGGTGCCTGGTCATAGCGGACGAAGACTTCATTGGTGGATTGTTTGTCGTCAGCAGCAATGCGGATGCGTAACGTTTGGTTGTTCGGGACGGTGATCTGGTACAGCTTTTCATCGCCCGGTTTCACTGCGAGTGTCTCCGGGATAGCCACGAACAATTCGTCGACCCGCACGGATGTGGCATTCGGTGACGCGGTGGTGTTGTTCAGGTCCTTTTCCAGTTCAAACACCTGGTTGAAAATGTCCGTACGTACAATCACCCGGTACTCGCCCGGTGTTGCCGTCGGAAGAGCGACGGTGATTGTCTGCGTGTACGATTCTCCAGGAAGAATCGTATCCGAGTGCGCGAACCGGCCCATCGGACGATCGTCGATATCCCAAGTCGCGTCGAGCGAAAGATAGACGGCGTCGGACCAGGTGCCGCTGACGGCTTCCGTGCTCTGGTTCGTCACAGTCCACGAAATCTCTACCGGTTCGCCGGACCTTGCCGTTGCGGGACTGGCAATGCTGGTGACGACCAGGTCGCTCGGTGGCGGAAAGACGATCCGCACGAGATCCGAAACCCGATCGTTGTTGCGTTCGTTGCCTCCTTCAAAGACGCTTCCCGTGGCATTGGTTCGTGCCGGATCGGTAACTACGAAGACATAGTACTCAACTTGCTGGAGTGGGTTTGCGGGATCCGTTGGTAAATCAGTGGGAACGCGGAACGATTGGTTTGCAGTGTACGATCCGCCGCTGAGAATCGTGCCGTCGTGACGGACCGTACCAAGAAAACGGTCAGCTCGGGTGTCGAGAAATTGGTCGCGCGATAGGTAGACGAGGTCGTCCCAGGCAGTTTGTAGCGGTAGGGTATCGCCGCCGAAGTTCGTCACCGTGAAGCTGAGATCCAGGAATTGGCCTCGGGTCGCTTCGACGGGAACGACGATTTCGGTAACCTGCAAATCGGGCGGGACTAATGGCGCGATCGTGATCGGCGTGGCAGTCTCGTTGTTTCCTTCGTCGAGGAATTCCGCGACATGACCAATTCCGTTGCCGGCAATTCCCGGCAGCCCCGACGCGATATTGCTGGGAAAACGTGATGAACGATCCACGCCCTGTTGTCCGGTACCAGCGTCGACATAGGCGATAAGATGGAAATCGCCCTGGATCTCAAACGGCAACGTGATCGTGACCGTGCCTGTGTACGAATCTCCTTCCCGAAGAATGCCCTCATGCTTCACCTCCGAAGCAACGTACCGATTGCTGTCATTGAGGTAATCGAGGCGGTAATCTTGACTATCCAGTGTGGGGTCGATCGAAAGGAAGAACCGGTCGAACCACAATTCTTCGCGCGTGTCACGGCTGCCGTTGTTCGTTACGGTGTACTCGACCTCGAACGTCTGACCTGCGGTGAGATTGTCAGGAACAACGACGTTGCTGACGACCAAATCGGGCTCTTGATAGATGACAGGCAGAACACCGCTGACGCGGTTACTGGTAGAGTCCTCATACGCACGTCGATCAAAACCCGCCGCGTTGGCGGGCACGGGCCATTCGCTTGCCGAAAGCCGGTCGTTGATAGTTAGATGTACGTAATACGAGCCTTCAATACCTTTGGGTAAAGAGATCGGGACCTCGCGAGTTATCGATTCACCGGGCGCCAGTGGGATTGCGTTTGGTTGTGTGATCGATGCCACGTTGGCAAAGCGCACTACTGGATTGGCGAAATCATACGAACCACTGCCGGAGGGAATCGCCGCATCCTTTGAAAAATACAATTGATCCGTCCAATATTGCGTGCCTTCCCAGATTGCGTACGGACTGTCGTTGCGGATTGTGTACCGAACGACCGATGTCTCGCCCGATATGGCGGATGGCTCCAAGGTGAAATCGGTGATCACCAGGTCGGGATCATTGCGCAGGACCGACGTCGCGGCGTTTAGGATGTTGTTGTCCAAGTCCTCGTCGTTCAGAGACGAGCGGACAATGACGTAACTGCCGAAGTTGGCGGGATTCAGTTGGAAGACGTGAGTATTGTTGTATGCTTCGCCGGGCTGAAGCGCTTTCACATTTTCGAATGTCCCTAGCAGGATCGACTGCGATCCGACGTCATTCAAGTTGGGCGTACGTGACAGGTAAACGCGATCTTCCCAGCCAGCCCGCGTTTGGCCAACGCCAACGTTTTCTACTTCCCATGAGACCTCGAAAACGGTGCCCGCCAATCCTGCGGCATCTGGAGACACGGCGGTAACCGCGATATCGGCCGGGGGAGGGGGGGTGCCCAGAATATCGATGGGCCGCGCTTTGTAATTGTTGTTGTCGAACTCGTTGGGATCGTCCGGATTCACATTGATCGCCAGCGTGTCTTCCTCAACCTGTGCGTAGGGGTCGACCCAGGGAGTAATGTAATAGGTGCCTGACGTCAGCGAGGAAGGTAGCGTGACCGAGAGCCCCTCGCGATCGTAGCCCGCATCCCGTACGAGTTCGCCGTTGGCATACTGCAACGTTGTAAGCAGTACATCGCCTTGGCCGGGGTGGGGACGATTCCGGTCTTTGGTGAGCCAGATCTGTTCCGTCCAATCGCCGCGATCGGTTGGACCGGAACCCAGGTTGGTAACAGTATATCCGACGTTGAATGTGGCACCTTCGACGGCAAAGGAAGGTGCCTGGACATCGCTCACCACCAAATCCGCGAACGGCCAGGGATTGACGAATAACTCGTGCAACACTTCGTTGTTGCGTTCATTGGGGAACTCATCGAGCGATTGTCCGGCATCGGCGACGACAATCACGTAGACCGTACCGCGATACCGCTTGGGGATCTGGAACGTGGAGGAAACCGAACGATAGCTTTCTTGTGGTTCGAGTGCCGCACCGTTTTGCAGTGAGCTCACTAGTGTATCATCGACACTAACCTTATCGTCCAATGAGAGATAGACGCTGTCGGTCCAATTGGGGGCGGTGGTGGCGACGGTTCCTTGGTTGATTACGACGAATTCAATCGAGGCGGTCCCGCCAGCGTCCACGACGGACGGCCCCGTGATCTCGGAGATCTGCAAATCTGGCCTCGGCAGCACGCTCACCTGAATCGTGCGGTCGTCGGTGCGCTGATTATTCCCTTCGAACGTGTGTTCAAAGACGTTGTCACTACTATCGGTGAGAACGACGATTTCGTACTCGTTGTTGATGTGCAGTGGCAATTGAATTTGTTCGCGGCGGCTATAACTTAACCCCGCATCGAGCGGACCCTGATACGTATAGGTCCCGACCGTGGTACCTTTCGTTTCGCCGAACTTCCGCAAAATAACCTGGTCGGTCCATGGGCCACTTGCCGTACCCACACCGTCGTTTTTCACCGTCCACGTAATATCGATAGCGGATCCCTCTGAGGCATTCTCGGGGGCGACGATATCTGTGACAATCAGGTCCGGTGGTGGCGACAATTCAATGTTGACTGGGCCCGACACGGTCTCGTTGTTGTCGGTGTAGATGAATTCATACGGTCCGCCGGTCTGTACGACAAAGAAATAGGTGCCGCTGATGCCGTCAGGGATTCGCACTTGACCGGTGCGGGTGTAACGATTGCCCTGCTGCAGAAAACCAATGTGACTGAAGGCCGCCCCCGAAGTGATGTCGGTCAACTGCGTTCGACCTGTGCCGTCAGCGTTCTGCGCCAAATAGACGTGGTCATTCCAGTTCGACTTGTTGGTCGTGTCAAGTCCTCGGTTACTGACGATCCAGCTAAGCGTAAAGACCTGCCCGCTAAATCCGACGGAGTCTGGAGTCACCGAATCGACAACCAAGTCCGCGTAAGGAATGGGAGTCACATCGAAGAGCTGCGGGTCCTTAGCGCGGTTGTTGGCTTCGGAGTCATTCTCGAATACGCTCTGGTCATGATCCGCCACCACGTACAGATTGAATCTTCCTTCCAACGCACCGGGCAACTGCACCGACTCGGTTCGCGTGTACGATTGGCCCACTTCCAACGCACCAGCGTGTGGAAAGCGCGCCAGTACACGGTCGTCGCCATTGCCAATCGTGTCGTCGCGCGATGCGATGATCGCGTCGACCCAATTGTCCGTGAGTCCGGGTCCCACACCCACATTCGTGACAGTCCAGGTGAAAGTGGCTGTTGCTGGATCGCCAATCAACAGTTCTGGTGCCTGAACGTTGGATACCTCCAGGTCAGCGTACGGTGCAAGTGTGATTGCGATTGCGCGCGAGGCAACGTTATTACCTTCGCTACCGGTCTCCTGCAGAGCATCGGTCGCGTCAGTCTGCACCAACAGGAACCAATCACCAGCAACATCGATGGGAATGTCGATGGAACGAGTCGTATCGACACTGGCGCCCGCGTCGAGCGTCGAGTGCTCCGCGGACGCCAGAAGCCGATCGTTGGTACTGATGGTCTGATCCTGCGAGAGATATACGCGTTCAGTGAATCCCGTCAGTGTCGGCACGGCGCCGATGTTGCGCGTCGTCCACGTGATGGCCACATTCTGACCGGATGCCACCTGAGTTGGGCTATCGGTGACGGTCGGTACGAGATCGGAATGACGAATCTCGACCGTCGTATCGCTCGTACTCTGGTTGTTAGCGTCGCGTCCCAATTCATAGACGTGATCCGTGTGATCGGTGACGACAATCAAGAACTGGTTTCCGTCGGCGATGCTGGGCAACGTGAAATCGAGGGAGGCTTGATAACTATTGCCAGCGGCCAGCGTGCCCGTGTAAGTGCGTTGTCCCAGGAGTGTCGCGCCAAACAACAAGCCTGTCGTCGATAGGTAGACGCGATCGGTCCAACTGGACGATGCGTCGTCGCTGATGGCAGTTCGCTCGCCAACGTTCGTTACGGTCCAGGTAACCGTGCCGGATTGTCCTGGTTGCAGTAACTCAGGCCCGGCCACGTCGCGTACTTCAAGATCGGCGGCCGCCGGTTGGATCAGGTTAATCGTGGTCCCGCGCACGTTGCTCGCGTCGGTCTCGTTGCTCTCGAGAAGTTGTTTGGCATCATCGGTACGTACGACAATCTGATAAGCGCCGTCGGTCAAGGACGCTTTTAATGGCGTAGGAATGATCAGCGTTCGATCGTATCCTTGACCCGGCTCCAACGGTAAATTGTCGGCGACGACCGTCGCCAGGATCTCGGCCGATCCCAAGGACCCGTCACGCGACAGGTATACGCGATCCGAATAGGTCGCTGCGGCCGGTCCCGTTCCCTGGTTTTCAACACGGTAGGTAATACTGATAACTTGGCCGAACGTGGCGCTCTGCGGGTCTACGGATACGGACGTGACGGTAAGGTCGGCCAAGACAATTTCAATGGGCGTGGCTGCGCTGACATTGTTGTCCTCGTAGATGAGTTCATTGACCTGATTATTGGTGTCGGTGATGACGTACAGGTTATACGTGCCGGAGATATTGGCAGGGACGGTGACGTTTGCTGACCCTTGGTAGCTGGCTTCGACGGCGAGTGCCCCCGAATGCGTAAACGTTCCCAAGATGCGATCGTCAGGGTTGCCCAACACGTTATCGGAACTCAGGACGATACGGTCTGACCACGTGCTGACAGGCGTGGGGCCCGATGCGTTGGGCGTGTTGGTGACGGTCCACTCGACCAAGAGAGTTGCTCCTGGTGACGCTGTCGGTGCCGCGCTAACGGCACTCACCTGCAAGTCGCTTACAGTAACCTGTGAGACAAGTATCGTGTGGGACGCCTCGGCAACGTCGGCCGCGGCATTATCGATTTGCACGATTGCCTCAGTCGCGTCAGTTTGCACGAAAACGTGGTAGGCGCCCTCCAGTTGTGCCGGCAAGGTTCCTGTCCACGTGCCGGTATAGCCTTCGTTGGGAGCGAGCGGACCGTCGTGTACTTCGCTCGCGACCAGCACGTCGTCCTGGTCGCCCAGGAGGGCATTTCGAGAGAAGTAGATGCGATCGATCCAAGAGCTGACCGGTCCGTCGGGGCGGCCATTGTTTGTCGTGCCTGTGCCAAGGTTGTCCACTTTCCACGTCACAGTGATCGGTTGTGCGATCGGGGTCTCGGTGGGGGCCTGGACGTCCGAAACGCGTAGATCGGCCGTTGGTATCGGCGTAATCGTGATCGGGGTGGCGAGCTCGAAGACGTTGTTCGACTCGAAAATGAATTCCGGTACGGACAACGACGCATCCGTTTGAATGAGAACGAAAAACGTTCCAAACAATCCCAGCGGCAACGCGGCCGTTGTATTGACAGTATACGTCTCATTTACGCCGATCGCGCCGGTATGAACGCGTGTTGCCAATTGGATGTCGTCGGCGTCGCCATACCGATCATTGACCGACAGCACCACACGGTCTGACCAGGTGTTGACCGATGTTGGTACCGCACCAAAGTTGCCCACCGTCCAGCTCAGGTTAATCGTCTCACCACTTTGCACCTCGGCCGGGACACTTGCATCTGTCACCGCCAAGTCTGCGAAGTCGAGCTCACTGGTCGGCTGAATTGCGATGTCCAGAAGATATTGTCCAAACGGGCCGTGGCCGCTACCGGCCAGCATCACCGCGTAGTACGTGCCCGTGGTTGATACATCCGCCCGAGCCACGGCGTCAGACGGATTGGTCGCGATGGAAACGACTTGATCATTGGCGTCTCGGATCTCGACAAACGGCCGCAATTGACTATCAAGCGGACGCCGTGTACTCAGCAGGATCGTCTCGCCAGCTTCGATCGTGCCTAAATTGAAATAGTCAGCGTCGACGTTGCCGGATTCACCCGCCATGAGCGTTCCGGCGACGGATGCGGACCGTCGAGTGTCAATGGTCTGGTATGTAAGTGGATCAGCGTTACCGGTACCGTTGTTGTTGTACTGAGCGTCGGATTCTAGTTGCACGTCACGCGCAATTTCGACGCGCAGCTGATAAGTGCCCGGTCCACTATTCCAATTTCCAATACGAGCGTAATAAGTGCCCGTTGCCGCTACCGTATAGTTGCTGAGATATGCGTTCGGCCCGGGACCGGAGTTGTCGTCGGCGGTGATGTAGTTGCCAGCGGGATCATACAGTTCCAAATAGAGATTCATGCCGCCCGTTAGATCGTCGACCGCCAGGGCAATGGTATCGCCTTCCTCCACCGCGAACGACCACCAATCCTCATCGGTCCAGACGTTGCCCCCATACGGATCTTGAGAGCCAATGCCGCGCCCGACAAATAGTCCGGAACCAGGTGGATCTTCGTTGAACGACAGTGGCGAGGCACCGCATGATGAATTGTTGTTCGGCGTTTCCAACGTGTAGGCGTTCGGGAACGGATCGACGGAGAAGAATTGCACAAAATCTCCGCCGGCCGTGCCGTCTCGATCGCCATCGAGCGGGTTGCCTGCCGTGTCGATCAACGTGTCGGTGATCGTGAGCCGATACTCACCGGGTGGCAAGGGACCGTCAGCAATCGTAACCGAGATCCCCACGTTACCGTCGTAGCTGGCGCGCACATCGTAGCTGACGTCGTCTGGCGAATCGAAGATTCCGTCGACGCCGGCGGCGCGTAGCTCCCAACCGTTGAGCTCATCGTCGGGCCGATTGTCGATCACGTCGGGAATGCCATCAAGATCACGGTCGTCATTTCCCACGATTTCAATGACCGCGCCAAGGTTGTTGCCAACGTTGGTGTTGTACCATTGGCCGCCATTGTTAGGCCGGAAGGCAACGCCATCGTCATTGCCAGAAGGATATCCGGAGAACCAGTTGGTGTAGTCCAACGTCTCGCCACTATCCCATTGGAAGGTGTTGCTGCCGTCCCCGTCGCGTAGTCCGATCCAGTAGTCGCGGTTTTGAGGTGCCAGCCAATCGTTGAGGAACTGTTGTTCTTCCAGGCTAGTAATGGCGACCAGGTGACCACCGAGCGATTGGGCCAAGG
>JAGQPD010000517.1 GCA_020426865.1 Planctomycetales bacterium | reverse complement strand
TCACTACCTCTTCCAGATGCGGTAGCATCTGCGTAAACCCATTGGCAAAGGCTACGTTCGGAAAGAAGGATTGGCTGGTATCTGGTCGGACTTCCGATCCAACCGGAAATTGCCCCAACGCACTCTCGTAGTTGTGAATCGCCAACCCGATCTGGCGCTGGTGGTTCGCACATTGCGTTCGTCGAGCTGCTTCGCGTGCCGCGTTGACTGCGGGTAATAGTAAGGCGACCAAAATTCCGATGATGGCGATCACCACTAACAGCTCGACGAGCGTAAATGCCGAATTCGATTGTGGCCGAATCGGCAGTGATCGGTTTTCAACTTCTAGTGGATTCAGCACGTACGATTTACTTCCAAGGCCGCGGGGCGAACGGGCGACGCCTATATCCGGAAAATGTAGCCGCTTCCACCGCGACCGACAAGGAACCTCGAACCGAAACCGGGAAACGGACGGCGGTCGAGGAAGAAAGTTGGACGAACGTCGAAAATCGAAAAAAATAATACGCGATTTTCGTAGACGCCTGCGCTGCTGGCGTGCGCTCCTGACAATGGATTCCGGGTGTGGTTACATCGGCTGTTCACAGAATGGCAAATACCCCATAATACGAGCGGAATGCATGCAGTACTCGCACTGCCGCGGAATTGCGATGGACACCAGTGAGGGGAAATCGGGGTGGATGCTCTGTCATGCTTGACGTGGAAGAGGAGAATGGACCATGAGGATGCTACGTGACACGTCGATGGGCATCATGCCCATATCTGTTGGTTGTGTCTGGATGACGCTGGCTATTTTCCGATGGGGGATCGTCCCTATGGCTAGCGGCACGATGGTTGACTTTGTTTTGTCACCGGCGACGGAATCAACGAATCAGGGCGAGATCTCGCTGATCATTAACGAGAGCAATCTTCTGCGAGACACAAAGACGACGACAGCCTCCGGGAACATTCTTGCGGATCTGGGGATTCGCATGGACGGTTCCCATCCCGTCGTCGACACGTTGACGATTCAAGGGGGGAGCGTTGACTTTACGGATCTCCACTTTAGGCTTGGATTTAATACGGTGATCATCGATGGCGAGGGGATGGGTGGAACTCCGTCAACGCCTTTTCCGCCGGCCAGCGTAACGAATGGTACGTTCAATGCAGCCGAGCACGAGATGTTGATGGACCGTGGCAAATTCGTCGTGTCGGGGTTGTTGTATAATGACACGTTCGATTTGGCGGACATGCCTGTGTCAGGTCCGGGGTTGGGGATGGGCAGCATTGGCTTGACGGAAGTGTCACGAATCGGACAGGTGGTCACGTACGAGGCCAAGCTTGCGTTGCCCATCGACTTTGAGCAGCGGATGTTGAATATCGACGATAACGATCCGGTGAACCTCGACGTCGCGGTGTCCGCTGCGATCGAAGCGATCGGGCGGTTTCAGATGTCGTTGTCGGGCGACGACGCCGATTTCGACGAAAGTGGAATCGTGGACGGGGTCGATTTGCTTCACTGGCAGCGAGGATTTGGCATTGCCAAAGGCGCGATGGCCGCGCATGGCGACGCCAACGGCGATGGTGCGGTCGATGATGCCGACTATCAGATTTGGACGCAACAATTGAGCGGCGGATCGGGCAGTGCAACGGCCGTCGCGACGGCGAACCTGGTGCCAGAACCGTGCTGCAGCGGTGCGGCGTTGTCCCTGCTTCTTTTCCTTGCAACTCGGCACGCTGGGAGGAAATGCAATGCGCGTCGGTAGCGTTGTTTCCTTGTTGATCATCGTCTTGACGAGCAGGAGTGGAACGGTCGCCATGGGGAGCGAATTGGATGTGCCAATGGTGATTGCCCATCGAGGTGCGTCGGGGTATGTTGTCGAGCATACGTTGCCTGCCAAAGCAATGGCACACGCCATGGGTGCCGATTACATCGAGCAGGACCTGGTGCTGACCAAGGATGATCAACTGATCGTGCTGCACGACATTCACCTGGATCTGGTGACCGACGTCGCCGAACGGTTTCCAGGTCGTGCTCGGAGCGATGGGCATTGGTACGCGATCGACTTTGTGCTTGATGAAGTCCGCCAACTGTCCGTGCATGAACGCGTCGATCGCAAGACGGGGAAACAAGTCTTTCCGGGACGTTTTCCGCTGCAAAAGTCCTCGTTTCGGATCGCCACCTTTTCGGAAGAGCTGGAACTGATTCAAGGGCTCAACGCAACAACGGGCCGCAATGTGGGCGTGTATCCGGAGATCAAATCGCCGGCATGGCATCGGCAAGAGGGAAAAGAAATCTCGCCATTGGTCTTGGCCGAGTTGCGACGATATGGCTACTTAAGTAGTGACGATCACATTTACTTACAGTGTTTTGATCCAGCCGAGTTGCGATTGTTGCGAGAGAAATGGCATACCAACGTGAAGTTGGTACAGTTGATAGGAAGTAACAGCAGCGGCGAATCAGCAATTGACTACGATGCCATGCGCACCGACGCCGGGTTAGCACAGGTGGCGACGTATGCGAATGCCATTGGTCCGTCACTTGGTCATCTGTGGTCAGGGGACAAGTCGGATGGCAGATTCGCAGAAACGGATCTCGTCACGATGGCCCATCGGCATGGCCTGCAAGTGCATCCCTATACCGTCCGTGCGGACGATTTGCCGAATGGGTTTGCCAGTCTAGGCCAACTGCTGTCGCAGCTCTTGCAGCAACGTGTCGACGGAGTTTTTACGGACCACCCCGATCAATGCCGCAAAGGTCTTGGCAGATAGGCAGGTTGCGGCATCGCAACACGTCGCAACACGTCGTCACGCCGATTCGGGGATGAATCGGGCCTTTTTTCGCTCCGGCGCGAGCTCCGGAACGACAGGGGATTCCGCCGCTACCAACGTATTGCGCCAGGCAACGACGGCAATCGAGCTGACAAACAGCAGGTGCGGTTCGACATCGGGCAGTTGAACATTGATCTGCGACGTCATGTCCATGTCGCTGATCTTTGCCTCGGCATTTTGCAGCGGCCACGGGACGTGATCTATGTCGCCTCGGAGCAATTCTCCCTGCCGATTGACGGCATAGAGGCAATATCTCGCGGTCAACCAAAACTCCAATGAGCCGGGCCTGGCACGAAACTGTTCCGACGTAGCCCGATATTGAGCGTGGAAGCGGGCGGGCGGCTCGCCACGATGAGTGCGAACGGCATCGTATTCGTACCAGGGGTCGTTGAATCGACTACTTATCCTGGCGTCCATGTACGGTAGATGGAACGACCAGCGGGCCACTCGTACCGCCAGGCGACTGGTGGCGTCCAGACTGAAGAACCACACTCCCGGCTTTCCGTTGGCGATGACATAGGTGCGTACATTCAATTCCGGGAACGCTGAGATCCCTGGAAGGCTGGGGCAACGGCGAGGGGCAACGTCCTCCATCCGGAACGGGACAATCCCCAGGAAGGCCTGGCCGTTGAAGGTGTCGAGCTGCAGGCCAGTCGGGAGGTGGCATTCGAGTTCCTCTGGTTCCACGGGGTAGTGGATGAATAACAGGTCGAGCCACTTCATGCGCATCGCAGCGGGTACGTTCGGTAGTGGCCACGTTCGGTCATTGCCAGCCAACGGCTGATGCATCGTATCGCCTCCCACGACTCACGCGCTGGTGGGTCGCATTCGCATCCAGATTCGGTTAGGCTAGGTTTCCACGCGCGCAGTGTATTATGGACGTTTTCTTCGCGTTTGGCCACGTCCCCTTCCTGGCACGTCGAAGAGCAAGTGAGGTATGCCGATGCATTTGATTCCGGGAAAAAGCAACAGTCATCTCTCTTTATTTCAGAAGGTTCATGTCACGCACGACTTGCTGGTCCTGCAAGTACTGTTGGTCTTCTCCATGACGCTGGCAGGCTGGGATAGTTGGCAGAGCAAGGCATCGGGCAAAGGTCCCAATTTTGTGATCATCCTGGCTGACGACATGGGATTCTCCGATTTGGGTTGCTACGGCGGCGACGTGGCGTCCCCCAATCTGGATCAACTGGCCGCAAACGGTTTGCGGTTTACCCAATTCTATAATACCGCCCGCTGCTGGCCCACGCGTTCATGTATCATGACCGGCTACTATGCTCAGCAAGTGCGAATGGATCCGCCCAAGGGGAGGTTGCCTGCATGGGCTTTGACGCTCCCCAAGCGACTGCAGGGACACGGATACCACAGTTATCATGCGGGCAAGTGGCATGTCAACGGCGCACCGCGAGTTGTAGCTGACGGTGGCTTCGAACATTCTTATCGGCTGGCCGATCACGATCGATTTTTTTCGCCTAAGAACACGCAGCTCGACGACGTGCGATTGCCTGAAGTTCCGCGCGACAGCGGGTATTACACGACGACGGAGATCGTAAATCGAGGCATCGGTTTTTTGCAGCAGCATCAGCAAACCCATGGTGATGCTCCCTTCTTCCTGTATGTGGCCTTCAACTCTCCCCATTTTCCGTTGCATGCCTTGCCGGAGGACATTGCCAAGTATGAGCGGAAGTTTGACGATGGGTGGGATGTCGTGCGACAGCGGCGGTACGAACGCTTGTCGAAATTGGGGATCATCAACACGAGCCTTTCGGCCGCAGAACCGCAGACGCGACCAAATTGGAA
>JAGQPD010000516.1 GCA_020426865.1 Planctomycetales bacterium | reverse complement strand
GTCACGCCAAGTTCCTGGAACACATCCGGCAGTGCGAAGGCAACCTGGCCGATGACCAGGATTCGGGCGTTCGGTTGGGCGGCGCTCAATCGCGAAATGACTTGCAGCTCGATCCCCAGCGTCATTAGTGCTGGGTTGAAGACATACACGTCGGCGGGACCAGGGGTGCGGTCGACGACATACGATACGTCGTGACCTTGTCGGCGAAGGATCGCTGCGAGGTAAGCGAAGTGCAACGCCGGAGGTCGAAAGTCACGACGATACATATGTTGGATGATCCGACCGCGAAGGCCACCGCGGCCGGGATACATGCCGACCCCCATACCACCGGCGAAATCCTTTTGGGCATCGTTCTTCCGCGTGTCCCACAGTACCACGTGCATAGCGACGGCAATCCTTGCAATGAGGTGAATTCGGTATTGGCAACGGTGGACCGGTCACGCGACACGTCGAGTGGGCGTGGCTGGCTCGATAACGTCGACCGACGGAATATCGGAAGATTCGCCGGGCAAAGGTCGTCGGCCGATCAATTGAATGTGGCCGCTGGGCATGATGAAATAGCGAATTCCCCTCCAGGTGATTTGATTTCCCGTGCAAGCAGCGACAAAGGCAAACGCGAGCACGGGTCCGAGCAGCGGTCCGACGAAAAGATCGAAGCGGCGCGCGGCAACGAGCCGGCGGAAGTGGTGAGGAGCGAAGCATTCGGCAAGCCCCTGGCGTAGGTAGCTGCGCACCACGCCGATGACGTACAGCAACACAAAGCCGGCAATACCATAGCAGCCGCTGCTGCGTCCCATTAGGACGTGGTAGCTGCCGGTCAACAGGGCGCCCCACGTGCCGACAAAGGAGATGCTGGTCGTAACGAAAGCGGCCGTGAACAATCCGTAAGCGTAGCGTCGTCCAATAAACAGCTGTCGGCGGAGAAACTCAACCATGCCAATGGGTGAGACGTCGTAAGCCGACGCAATCACGCAACGGGGTTCGAATCGCGTCCCGTGCTGAGCGACGCGCAGGGCTCGGCTTGCCACAAGATCGTCACTCAGAGTACCACGCCAGGCCTCACGAATTCCCGCACGCAGGAACGCGTCTCGACCGATCGCCCACGCCCCTCCCCAAACCAACAGATGCTTGCCAGGTCCATAGAGAGATGCCGTGGCGCTGTTGATGGAATATAGGACCAGGTTGGCCCAGGTGTTGCGGGCGGGAATCATCCACCGATAGCCGGTACACGCGGCGGCCTCCGAGTCGGCATTCAGTCCCGATACGAGTGACCTTAGCCAATCGCGATGTGGCCGGGCATCGGAGTCAACGAAGGCGAGAACTTGCACATTCATGGGCAAATCGCTGGTGGCAACGTACAGATTGTGTACCTTTTGTCCTGAATCCTCCGCGCGACCGGCAAACACGTACCGCGTGGGTATCGCGGGATGTTCGGCCATCAGCCGCTCGATAACGTGCAGCGCGGGATCGTGACGGCCTTCCAGGACGAAGACGATTTCGAAATTTCCGTACTCTTGTTCGAACAGCGAGGTCAGGTTCTCACGCAACCCCAGCTCGTATCCTTTGCATGGCACGAACAAGGCCACACGCTGCCAGGGAATCGTCTGTCGCTGATCGGCGCGGGTGCGACTGCGGGCATAACGGCGACTCTCATACGCCTGCAGCGTTAACAGCAGCGTCAGGATGAGTGCCAGACCAGTGCAGATAGTGACGAATATCGTTATCATAGGAACCGTGTCCGGACGCGGGCGAACTCGGCGGCTATCCTGCGCACGTGGACGCTCGTCCGGCGCTCGTCACGATTAGGTCCCGCCCGCGGCCGCCAACCGCTGGGGAATCCCTGTTGGAAAAGTCCGCCCAGCACGGACAATCGGTAAAAACTTGCCATCTTAAACATCGTGAATTGCCCCGGATCCTCTTTAGGGATTCAATTCTCGCTGGCTGATTTTGAGGCAGATCCCCATTGCTGCCAGCCGTCCGGGCGTGTTCATCGACGACCAGCCCGACTATACTGCTACGTCTGATAGCGTGCCTGTTGACATGACTGATAGCACCTCGCTTCGGCGAGCAGCCTACCTGCCGAACCAACCTTTCCCCTCCCACAACGTAGACTTGGCGGTCCGAATATGACTGATAACATTTCCCACGGCACACCGGCTTCCCTTCAAGAAAAAATCGACGCAGCCAAGAGGCGACTCGACGAGCACACGCAAGAGATTGTGCAATGGCATTTCCACGAATCGACGGGTTGTCCCTTTTGGTTGGAACAGAAAAAGTCGTTGAGTTTCGATCCGCTGAAAGAGATCCATTCCTTCGATGACCTGCAAAAGTTTCCCCCCTTTGAGGATGAGTGGCTGCGTGGTGGTCCGGTACGTCGTTGGGTGCCGAAAGCGTTGGACGGAAAACCAACCTACGTCTTTGAAACGGGCGGCACGACGGGGATTCCTAAGAGCCGCGTGGTCATCGACGACTTTCGCATCGATTACGAATTGTTCAGTGAGACGTTGCCCGACAAGTATTTCCCGCCCGGTGCCAATTGGCTGATGCTTGGCCCGTCCGGCCCCCGCCGTCTGCGGTTGGCCGTCGAGCATCTGTGCCAATTCCGTGGCGGTATTTGTTTCTGCATCGACCTCGATCCGCGGTGGGTCGTTAAACTGATCAAGAAAAAATGGATGGAGCACCTGGAAGCTTACAAGCAGCACTGTATCGAGCAGGCCATTACGATTCTGACGGCCGGGCACGACATCCGCTGCATGTTCGCCACCCCCAAATTGCTCGATTCGCTGGCGCTGGCCTTGGAAGAACGTGGCACGAGCATTCCCGAAGTTGGCATCACTGGCATTTTTTCTGGCGGAACCGAGTTTACTCCCCAGTGGACCCGTTACGCGGTCGAGGAATTATTGGGCGGACCTCCCGAAGAAGGTGGCGTATACATGACTCCCACTTACGGCAACACGCTGATGGGATTGGCATGCAGCAAGCCCGTGACGGCCGCCGACGGTTACAAGATCTCGTATTATGCCCCGCAGCCTCGAGCTGTCACACAGGTTGTCGCCTTCGACGACTACAGTCAGGCGGTAGGTTACGGCGAAACGGGACGCGTGAAACTGACGACGTTAACTCGCGAGTTCTTTATGCCCGGCTTCATGGAACGTGACGAGGGGGAACGCGAAGCTCCCTTCGAAACATACCCGTGGGATGGTGTCAGTGGCGTGAGACCATTTCATGAATTGGCGTCCGCCACGACCGTGGGTGTCTATTGATCGGCGATTGGAAAAAGAGACGGTCGGAGCGGGTGGACGTCAATGTTGCAACGCTATCTCATCGTCTGGCTCGTTCTCACTTCCGGCGTCGCGGTGGCTTGGCCGTCGCTGACCGGCTGGTTGTCATTGCCGCCGACATGGGACCCGTTTGCGTCGGGCAAATCGCTGCTCGACGTACTGATCGTCGTCACGATGTCGTGCATCGGGCTGATGCTCCCCCTGAATGAAGTCAATCAGGTTTGCCGACGCGGCCGGCTGGTTTTGACCGGTACTGCCTTGCAGTATATCGCCATGCCAACCCTGGCATTTCTATGCGCGAAGCTGCTCGGCCTGACCGGCGACCTGTTCGTAGGAATGGTCCTCGTCGGTTGCGTACCCGGAGCCATGGCGTCCAACGTGTTGACGCTCAACGCCGGTGGCAACACCAGCTATTCGGTCGGCCTGACGACCTCGGCCACATTGGTCTCGCCACTGGCCGTACCGTTGGCCATGGGGTTGTTGATCTCGAGCGAACACGGTGCCGACCTGCAGCTGTTGGTAAGTGCCAGCTGGAAATTACCCTGGACCGTCGTGATTCCCGTGGTGAGCGGGCATCTCGTCGCCCGGCGATTGCCGTCGTATCAGGGCTTTTTTGCTCGCACCGGATCAACCGTGGCAAACCTGGCGATCATCTTCATCATTGCCATTGTCGTCGGATTGCAGCGAGCACCGATATCGCATTTGAGCTGGCGCGTGCTGGTGGCGTTGTTGGCGATGAATTTGCTGGGCTATGCCGCCGGATACTGGGGTGGCAGATGGCTGGGGATGGACGAACCGATGCGCCGGGCGTTGACGTTGGAAATCGGCATGCAAAACGCCGGGCTGGGCGCCGTACTGGCAAGCAATCTGTTAGGTGACAACCATCCCGATGCCGCAATACCGCCGGCCTTATACACCTTTGGCTGCATGTTGACGGGAACCATCTTGTCGCACATCTGGTCTCGACAAAAGATTCGATGAAAGCTCGGCCAGCGACCACGATCCGGGGGTGATAACGCTTGAGTCAATTTACCAGCGGCTTGGCCGTAAAGAATCGAACACCATTGAGCATGCGGGTCGTAGCTGAACCTCTCCGAGTCGAGCGGATGACGTACTGCACACCATCGCTGTCCGCCATTCGCCAACGTCTTGCGCCAGTGCGTTCGCCGGAGACCCGGGCGTAACAGGCTCAACTCGGAGAGGTCAAGGCTATGACCGTGCAACATGGCGTCCCTTTGAGAGACACTCACGCGTCAACACCGTTATCCCCAGGTTCGGCGGGAACGGCAGGTTGCGGCTGGGCGGGGTGCAGGTCGTGCTGGAATTCTTCCATTCTCCGCAACATTTCTTCCATTCGGCGATCGAGATTTTCCATGCGATCTTGCCAGCCTTCGAAGCGATCGGCCGGGAAGCTGGGCAAGTTTGGTAGGCCGGGCAGATCCGGCATGGGTACTTCGCCGCCGATCATCGACTGAACGTAGCCACGAATATCTTCGGGCAGTTTGTCGAGATCGTCCTCGGTTAGGTCGTAGACTTCGCCGTTGCGTTCGACGTGAATCTTAGCGGGGCCATCGCCTTCGCGTTGGATCTGCACGCTGATACTTCCCTCGATCCCGCTGCCGGTACCGTTCCCGGGGCTATTGGGCACTACGGCGCGCGGAAAAAACCGCAAGCGAGGTGCGACGCCGGCTTGTCCCCGATTC
>JAGQPD010000515.1 GCA_020426865.1 Planctomycetales bacterium | reverse complement strand
TACTCCACAGGTTTCGTGAATTCCCAGTTCTACCCGGACCCGAGGAGCGGGTGAAGGCCTGTATCGTAGGAGTATCCTGATCTGGCTGGTGTGAAGGCAGCCATTATCTAAACGTGGGCGAAATCGTCGGCAGCCCTGGTTTGCTCCCCCCTAACCGCGCAGAAAATGCAGAGAAACCACACCGGTCAACACTTCTGGCCGAACCTTTTCCTGGGACGGTGGCTCAAGGGGATGGCCTTCCAAAAGTTCGAGAAATGAATGAGTTAAGTTTCGGGCAAAACCAACTGCCTGCGCAAATCAGGGTGTTAGGTGCGCGTGGGAGGGGATTCGAACTCTCTTCGATTTTCGCGGCGATCGATAATGCCGCGCCCGGTTAAAGACAGGCTGCCACGTGACAGATCACTCGTCTATCAAAGACGATTCCGAGCATCGATGGCAACTGCATCGGCAGGCTACCGATTGGGGGGGGGGAATGATTGGAAACCGATTCATTCGATACCTAACCGCTGCATCTTGCGCCACAGGGTACTGCGGTCGATATTCAGCATCTGTGCTGCAAGTGTCTTGTTGCCATCGGCCTTTTGCAGCGCGGTCTGGATGCGTACACGTTCGTCCAGCTTCGGTGTCTCGTTGGCGTTGTTGTGTTGGCGGGCGTCGCAGTATTCCCGCAGCGTGTCCGGAAGGCTTTCGGGTTGCACGACACCATTAACCGCGCAGATCAGGCTGTGCTCAACCATGTTGGCAAGCTCGCGTACATTTCCCGGCCAGGGATAGTTCATCACCGGTTGCATGGCATCGCGCGAGAAACGGATGTCTTTCGGATAGCCCCGTTCTGAAAGACGTTGCATGAGCGCGTCGATCAGTATCGGTATGTCACCGGGTCGGTCACGTAACGGCGGAACGTGAAACGGGACAACGGCGATCCGGTAGTAGAGGTCAGCGCGGAATGAGTGGTTGTCGACCAGGTCGCTCAAGTTCTGGTTGGATGCGGACACCAGGCGCACGTCTACCGTCTCAGTCTTGTCCGCACCGACGGGTTCATATTCGCCGTTCTGCAACACCTTGAGGAGTTTGGCCTGCAGTTCATAGGGCAGTTCACTGATCTCGTCGAGAAAGATGGTGCCACCGTCAGCGGCCTTGAATCGCCCCTGCCTGGCCTTGACCGCGCCGGTGAAGGCCCCTTTGACGTGGCCGAACAGCTCGGTCTCGATCAGTGATGCCGGTATCGCGCCGCAGTTAAGTTCGACAAACGGCTTGCGTGATCGGCCGCTGAGTTTGTGCACCAGTCTTGCCAGCTCCGTTTTGCCTGTACCCGATTCGCCCTGGAACAGCACCGACGCGTTGGACCCGGATACGACATGCAGCCGGTCAATCAACCGCAGCATGTCCGGATCTTCGGAAATGAATCCGCATGCCTCCTTGTCACCGATGACGGCATCGAGGCGTTTCTCGGCCGTGATGTCGCGCATGACGATCATGCGCAGCTTGTCTTCGTTGCCGGGGATGCCGAGCAGGCTGGAGTCGACCTGGAACCAGCGTGGCTGGCCGTTGACCACGATCTTTTCCTCGAAGTCCATGACCGTTTCGCAGTGATCCTCCGCTTCCCCGGCCGTGTCCAGTCCGGCGCGGATCAGTGATTTACGCAGGTTATGACCGTTGAGGCTGCTCAACGAGATTTGCGGGGTATCCGCCGCGATGCCGAACATTTCGCGGGTCGTCGGGTTGACGGCCAGGACATTGCCGTAGCGGTTGCAGACGATCACGCCTTCGCTGAGCGGTTTGAGAAAGTGTTCCAGCAACGCGACGATTGCCCGTGTGTCACTCATGTGTAAGTCCCGATGGCGATTGTTGCAGTGATGCGCTCGATTGCAACACAGCGCAACGATGCAATGGTCCTGCAACAGGTGGGGTTTCTTAACTCCCGGTTTTTTCTGCGAAATTCATGTGGCCTGACTCTTGCAATTTTGCCCTGGGGAGGGATGAAAAGGATCCGCTGTGCGCCTGTGCGTAATGACCCCAAAACCCAAGACCCAAGTCGAATACGAACGCCGTAGAAATCTGTGCATGCTCGGTGCGCTTGGAAGCGTTGTCGAGACGGAACATAACCAATAGGGGAGGAGCTGATGCGCAAAGCCAACAGAGGGTTCGTCGCGATTCTTACTGGCATGATGGCCATCTCGATGTTCGTGATGCCGGGCATGACGACAGCAAAAGATGCTGACAACGGTGGCAAAGCTGCGATCCAGGACGAGCGACGGTTTGCGCCTTCCTACGTAACGATCGAGGGGCACAAAGACGTCACCCCAGATCAATGGACCGATCCGCGTATCTGTGGCCAGTGCCATTCGGAGCAGTACCAGGGCTGGAATGGCTCGATGCACTCGAATGCGTTCAAGGATCCGGTTTACCAGGCGTTGTGGGCGTTGGCGGAGAAGGCCGACCCGAGCATGCGCAACCACTGCGGCACTTGCCACACGCCGATTGGTATCACGACCATGACGGTCGAGTTCCATCCCGACGAGGGGCTGCACGGCAAGTTCACAGCGCCGCCGATCGCCGAGAAGGGCGTCTCCTGTGACGTCTGCCACACGATCTCGGGGACCAACCTGCAGAAAACCGCGGTGCTGGAGCACGGCAACGCATCGTTTATCCTTTCTCCAGGTGATAAGAAACGTGCGACTTTGAAAGATGCAGAATCGCCCTATCACCAGACCGAGTACTCGGAACATCACGACAGCTCCGACTTCTGCGGTAACTGCCACAACATCTTCCACCCGGGCAACAACTTCCCGATCGAGCGGACTTACGACGAGTGGAAGTATTCGATCTACGCGCAGAACGATATCCGTTGCCAGGACTGCCACATGGTGCCGGTCGCCATCGCGGAAAAGGTTGCCGACACGCTGACCCGTCCGAAGGATTTGAATGAGCCGTCCCTGGAGGGCTTCGCGGGCCTCGGCGGCAAGTGGCGCAAGGTCGTTCACAAGCACGGCTTCGTCGGCGGCAATGCCGTTGTAACGGCGGCACTCAATGCCAAGGACGGTGAAAACGCTGAAGATTTCGGTCGTGACACGAATGTTCAGGAGGCGATCGCCCGGCTCAAGGGTGCCGCATCGCTGAAGCTCTATCTCAAGCACAAGTCGGGTCATCTGCATCAGCTCAAGGTCAAGGTGACCAATGAGCGCGCCGGCCACCACCTGCCGACCAGCCTGACCGAGGTACGCCAGGTCTGGCTCGAGGTCGTCGTCAAGGATGGTCAGGGTAACGAGCTCTACCGGAACGGCACATTGACCGATGCCAACGAGGTGCCGAGGGAGGCCGTGATCTTCAATGCACATGCGGTCGACAAGGACGGTCAGGACACCATGCTGCCTTGGGAGATCGTGCGCTTCGTCGACG
>JAGQPD010000018.1 GCA_020426865.1 Planctomycetales bacterium | reverse complement strand
CGTCTCGCTTGATCAACCTCGTGACAACTCTGCGATCTCCGCGATCTCTGCGGTTACCCACCTCCCATTGAGCGGGAAGGGACGTGAGAAAACAAAAACCCTCGGGCGAACTTGTTCGCCCGAGGGACTTCTTTCTGCCTATTCATAGGCACGGTAATCGCGGGTGGTTCCGCAACACCGGGTTTGACCGGGAACATCGTTCTTGCTTTCGTAGTCGAATCAATCAGCGACGCGGCATTAGAATGCAAACTCGCCACCGACATAGACACCGTGCAGAATCAAGTCACCATTGCTCTTGATCTGGCTGGTGTGGTTCATTTGAGCCGGAAGGTGTGCAACCGGTAGCTGGTGAGTCGAAGTGGCAACGCCGCTGGCAACGATCGCACGGTATCCGCCCGTCAACCGCAGGTGTTTGCTGACCTTATACCCACCGCCAACTCGCAACTCGCCGAGGAAGGCAACATCGTTTCGAGTCGTATCGCTGTAAAACAGCTGGTTGGGATCGTTCCACAGGTATGCGGAACCATGAGCATTGTACATGTTGTGGACCACGCTCATGTGATTGCCGTACAGACCGAACCGTGAGCCAACCTCCAATTGCAGCGCTTTGGTAACGTTATAGTCCAAATCCACACCCAACTGGACACCCACCAAGTTGTTGTCAACATCAATATCCCAAAAGACCTGGTCGTTGTTGCCAGTCCCCCAGGGATCGTAACCGTCCATCACACCGTTCTGGTTTTCAAAGCCAAGCTGCATGTAGTCGCTGAATTTGAAGTAGCGGACACCGAACAACCAGTTGGCACTCAGGCGGCGCGGAGCCGAAGCAAAGGAACCCCAGCGTGGCGAGACACCGCAGCTTCCGCATGTGTTGCAGCCACAGTCGCCCACTCCACAACCACCGACTCCACAACCACCGCAGCAGCCACCGGTATTGAACAACGATCCGCTGAGGAAGTTGATTTCAACATTATGGATTTCCGAATCACGCACAACACAGTGCAAGCGGGACGGGGCCGCATTGCCGTATTGGTCGGGGTCGCCGGCAATGACATTGTACATCGTGTCACGATACGGAGTTCCCGTCGCGTCAACCATGTCGAGATAGACGTCGTTGAAATCGAAGTTGGGCATCAGGTTGCCAGGAACGTCGGCCGTCGTGACAGCCGTCTTGGCAGCGCTGGGGAACAGCCCCCAGTAGACCACTTCCATGCCCCAGCGGCAGCAATCGAACGTCCGGCCAATCCGCGCTTCAAAACCACCGAATGAGGTGTCCAACGCATCGGCGGTATTGGTGTACGAACGTGTCGGGTCCGTGTCGCTCGTGCTGATCCATACCGGATCATCGGCAACGCGGTTGAAGATCAACCCGTACGCACCACCAAACCAACGCGGACAAGCCGAGGGAAGCTGCACGCCGTAGCCACCGCCCCATCCGCCGCCCATCGCTTGGACATAGGGACTCGATTCGTAGTAGACCGGCCCTGACGAGTATCCCCCATCACACGCCGGACCGGCACCGTATTGCGGCCCAATCGATTCCACCCCCGAAACTACCGGTGCACCCACTGCCGCTCCCGGCGCACAGCCGGAACCGACCGCAGCCGATGGCCCGACGTACGTCGGCTCGTTATAGGAAACTTGTCGGCTAGCAACTCGCGAATTACCCTGATTGGGCAAAATGGAAGGGTAGCCGAACGACTGGTTCGGTTGAGCAGCATACGCTGCCGTGCCGAACAACCCCAGCGCCATGGCGACGCTTGCCGTGAAAAAGGACTTCATGACGGAACTCCTATCTTTGTTGTATCCATTCCCTCGCCCCGACTCTTACGACTTCCAGTTCGTAAGCCGCCGCCAGCGCGAGAAAAAAATCCATAGTTGTAGGCTTTCGCGACCGGAATCCATTCCCACACGTTCGTTTCTCGACGTGTCACCCACGCGTCGCCTCCATGTGCGATCCGGTTTCAGCTATCGTCACGTTCTTCAGCAACTACTTGTAGAATCACCGCACCTGTTTCGGTTTTTTTTTCGCAGCTAGCGATGCAATCATCAGCCCATGAATATTCCGCACGCCGCGTTCTGGTAAGCGAAACTTTGCCGAAAAACCGACGCGGCAGCAGACTTTACGTAACCCCTATCACAGCCCTCGAAGCGACTTGGCAAACGCCGTTGTGGCGTGAGAAAATCGGCCGGCGGCGCCGAGCACTACCGCCGCCAAAGCATGGGAAGGTAGGCCGATGCCATACCAGAAACGAGGCCCCAAGCATGTGCCCAGTTGGCGACTCGAGATCCTGTGCCTCCAATACCGTCCGTGAGCCCCATAAAGCCGATAAACAAGAAGATCATAATGTAGACCACAATGTTGCGGCTCAGCCGCAAACCATCCTCCGGAGCCACAACCCCCCGAATCCAGACGTAACCAACAAGTCCGTAAACGACCCCCGACATGCCCCCCAGCATCAGAGAATTCTGGTCAGGTGCTAGAACGAGCTCGGTCCAGTAGTGCCCCAAATTGCCGGCCGCCGCAGTGAGGAACACCAAGCCTCCAAGCAACAAGCTCCCGCGCCGCGACTCGATCAAACCTCCCACTTGATAAAACATGTACATGTTAAATATCAGATGCATCATCCCGAAATGCCAGAAAACTGGCGTGATGATCCGACACACCTGACCGTGGTCGAGGATTTCGACGAGCCGCCTTGTGGCATTCGTCTCCCCCGGGACTTGACTCGAAGGATCAATCAAAAGCAAGTGACGCCCTAGGAACCCATCGAATCGTGTTCCTGAACCGGTGAACAAGGTGATCACGACGGAAAGGACGATCAGCGTCATGGTTACGGGGATCTGACGGGCCATTGGCTGGCGCCACCGCTGACGCACATCCACCCAGTTACGTGCCGCTTCTTCACGCTGTCGCGCCCGTTGCGCTCGCACCTGACCCGCGATGCGCGACGCATGATCGTAGCGGGGATCTCGTGGATTCTCGAGGTATTCTCGCATCTGCGCTTTCGCAGCCGCCAGGTTGTTTTCATCGCGGACCCACACGACCCAACCGGTATCTTCCTGCTCGCAGACGGCATCAGTCCCTTCTGCCACCAAATAATCGGTGAACCGATGAGCTAGTTCCGCACTTTCAAGCGTCCCAATTTGGCGCATCTCCACCCCACTTCCACAAACATCTGGGCCGTTTCCTAGTTTTCGTATTTGCTCCCTTCGCACTTGCAATGTAACCACACCGCTTGGATGCTGCCAGTGCTATTGAATTGCTGTTAGCAATGCCAGCATTCTGATCAGAAATGCCATAGCCGCGTTTGGTGCGTTGTGCCTATAATCCCCCCCCGCTCGCCTCGTATCTCGTTGCTCGGTGAGAATTCACGTGTGAAAAAAGAAAAGGGAGTTTTCAATCATGCGCTCGATTGCGATCATCAATCAAAAAGGGGGAGTCGGCAAAACGACTACGGCAGTGAATCTCTCCCGAGCGCTCGCCGAACAAGAGCAACGTGTCTGCTTGTTGGACCTTGATCCACAGGCCCACGCAACTTTGCATCTGGGCGTCAATCCGACGGAAGAGACACCGAGCGTGTATGACTTGTTGGTCGGCCAAGCGAATTGGGACGACGTGCTACGTCCCGTCCTCCCCACACTTTCCGTGATACCATCGCATATTGACCTGGCGGCCGCTGAGATCGAGCTGGCGGGAGAAGTTGGTCGAGAAATGGTGCTGCGCGATAAACTGCCAACCAACGATGACGACTTTGACTTCCTGATCATCGACTGCCCCCCGTCATTGGGCGTCCTGACGCTCAACGCACTGGTCGCCGTTGACGAAGTCATTCTGCCGATGCAGCCCCACTTTCTGGCGTTACATGGTGTGAGCAAGCTGTTGCACACAATCCAAGTCGTCGCCCGACGACTGAACAACAAGCTGCGACTCAATGGTGTCGTCTTCTGCATGTACGACACGGGCACCCGGCTGGCGGCCGAGGTGAGTGGCGACGTCGAAGAGTTTCTGGCACAGGCGGGGCAGGAAGCCAATTCGCCCTGGTCCGACGCCAAACCGTTCCAGACACGCATCCGACGAAACGTACGACTGGCCGAAGCTCCTAGCTTCGGCCAATCGATCTTCGAATACGCGCCCACATCCCACGGTGCCGAAGACTATCGCGAATTGGCACTGGAGGTGCTCAGCGACTGCGCCGAAACAGCACCGGAATTGCCCCGACAACACGTGGGATAATGGAAAACGCGTCCGCGATAACGGTCATCCAGAACCTACGGATTGTTGGCTACGGCCTTCCTCGCCACTTCCTGTTGTGCCTCGCTTTGCTCAGGGTTTGGCGTGGCGTCCCCCTCTTCCTTGCCGGCAATCCAGCGCACCGCGGCAACGAGCGACTTCAGGAAGGCTTCGTTCTGCCAGGTCTCTTCGCGGTGTCCCAAATTGTTGTAGTACATGCGGCCTTCGCCAATCTGTTTGACCCAAGCGACAGGCACATGGTACGGCCGTTTCAGCTCCGTCTTCGCCATGTCCAGGCTCATTAATACTCGCACCTTCTCCGGCTGCCAGTGCTTGTACTGATAGATCTCGTCCTGGACCTGGAACTCACTGCCAAACGGTTTCATCGTCGGATGATCGGGGTCATGCACCGCAATCGTCACATGCGAACCAGCTCCCCAAGGATGTCCGTCAAACGTCCCCCCCACCATATCCCAATATGGTTCGTAGTCACCGTACGTGTCTGTCGCCGAGTGCACACCGATGAACCCATGACCTTTTTGGATGAGCCATTCTTTAAAAAAGTAATTGAGATCTTCTTCCGCAATCGGCAACTTGCCGGTGGTATAGAACATCACGATCTCGAAGTCCTGCAGGATCTTCGGTGTAAAATCCGCTTCGGCGTTTTGCGTGCAGCGGACCGAGAATTCGCCGGTGCGATTACCCAAGTCGATCATGGCCACCTCCGCCACACTCAACTCGCGACCATCACGATTGACCGAACCATGTTTGAATCCGGCACTCTGCGTGAGCATCAGAATTCGCGGTTTATCCTGAGCTTGAGCCCTGTCGACAACAACGCCTAACGCCAGAATCGCTGCCAGGATGGGAAGTACCGTCGCGGCCATGCAAATCGTCCGTTTGATATTTCGCGTCATGTTTCGCCTCGTTCAGTGGGTACCAATATGGGATGAATTTCGCCCGTAATCTCGAGCCATATTATTACGACGAATGAACGCTATTGGCAAGCAAGGTCAGTGATTTCATGTCCGACAACCGGAATCCCGCCGGGCGACGTATTTCTGGGAAGTTGGTCGCATGAGGGACATCATTGGGTATAATTGAGCATCATGAGCCAGCCCATCCTTCATCCATTTTCCTTGCAACGAATGGTCAATGCCGTGGAACGAGTCCGACAGCGTCTGTTGCGCGCAACGCAAGTTTTGGAACAGGCCAATATCCCATATGCGGTGATTGGTGGTAACGCTGTCGCCGCTTGGGTCTCACGGGTCGACGAAACCGCCGTCCGCAATACGCAGGATGTCGACATCTTGATCCGCCGTGAGGATTTTGTTCGCACCAAAGCCGCCTTTGAAGCCGCCGGTTTTGTTCATGGCTCGACGATGGACGTCGAATTCTTCCTCGACGGTCCACAAGCCAAGGTCCGCGATGCCGTCCATCTGCTCATGGCTGCGGAAAAAGTCAAGGAGCACTACGCGACGGCAACACCGGACGTAGACCAATCGCACCGAGGTCCCGAGTTTCGCGTGATCGATCTGCAGCCACTCGTGGAAATGAAACTGAATTCGTGGCGAGATAAAGACCGTACACATCTGCGTGATATGCTCAGCATCGGCCTGATCGACGGCACCTGGCCGGCTCGATTTCCCGAACTGCTTTCCTCACGACTTCAGGAGTTGATTGATCATCCCGAAGGATAGCAATTGCAACGTATTTGCGCCGGTTCACTGGCGGCAATGGCAAGCTGAAGGCCGGGACAACTACAGCCCCAGCACGTCAATGCCCTGTTCGAGCACAATATCGACGGGTATGCCGAGGCGATTGAGCCGTTCCAAATCGGCTTGAAGCTGAGCGGGAACGAAGGCCATTTCTTCCACAAACGTCTTGGCGGCTTGATAATCCCCGTCGCCTTGCAACATCAGCAGACGCTTGCTGAGCCCCTCCATCGCTTGCCGCATCTTTTCTAGGTTGACACGATAGCGTCCGTTCGCCTCGCGCCTAAAGGCGCCTTGTTCGGCAAAATAGTTGAAGCGAATCATGTTGGCACGACCGTGAGCGCTGGCGGCACCGAAGCGCACCGATCGAAAAATGCTGGCCATGAACGTCACGTAGTAGTCCATCAACTGGCCGTCGTTCAACTGTTGCTGTTCGAACAGCTGCGTGACCATATACAGTCCCAAGATATCGGCTTTTCCCTCCTCAAGCGCGCTATAGGTTTCCTTGAGCACGTCGCGGACCCGCTGTCTGTCCGCGCCGATCGTGTACTTGACGCCCAAGCCATGAGCGACTTCGTGGAACATGGTGTTGCTGAAAAATGCTTCAAACGTGATGTGCTGACGCTGATCTTCCACGATAATGCGATCGGCGATGGGTATCAGAATCGTGTCGAATTTGGCCCGCATCGCGTTTTTCAATTGCAGTCGTCGCGAACCCTTTTTCAACTGTACCTGTTCGTCATTCGGCAAGTTGATGGCGATCGTCTTGGACCCGGCGTTGCAATCCCCAGCATAGTAGACGACGTCGTAAGCGTTAAGATCCGCGTCCGTTCCAGGTTCTTCCTGCTTGTAGGCATCTGGGACCGGCAGCCCCCGTTGCAACGCCGGCAACATCTCCGCAAATTTCGCCAGTCGCTGACTCCACTGCAAGTCCTTGATCAACACATAACATTCGTGTGCCGTCTTGTAACCAAACAATTTGTCCTCATAGTTTTCAATCGGCCCAATCACCACGTCAATGTGATTGTCCTTCATGTCCATCCATAACATGTCGCTGTGCTGGTAATCGTCGGACAACAGCGCCGACGCTCGCGCCAAAAGATAGGCCTTGAAACTGTCCTCCTTGGCCAACGAAGCGGCTTGCCGCAGCAGCTCGGTGGCCCGCTCTGTCGGTTGAGCAAATGCTTCGTGGTACGGAACGGCAATCAGTTGGCCTGCTTCGCCACGTCGCACCAAGGTGTACTGGCTGGTCATCGCCTCGCGCTGAGTCGGGTGTTCTGCAAGATACTGTTCGAATTCCTCTTTGGTAAGATCAGTCGGATAATATTGAGCACCGAGCGGTTTTTCTCCGACACCATCAACAAAGGAGTTGTTATTATCCAAACGGTCCCAAGGGCCGTAGTTAATTTCTGCAAAACGGCGCACCTGGGAATCGTCGATGGACGACAGTACCTTGTCTTTATCGCCGCTCGCCTCCAACCAGAAGATCGCATCCATCTGTTCGGCTGCCTCGATCAACAGTCGCAGCACCTGCCGTTGTTTGTTGTCGAGCGAACTGAGGTCCGCCGTCAGCTTTACCGGGACGTACTTATTCCACCGAGTCGTCTCTTGGGCGACCGATTGTCCTTCGCCGGCCCGTGCCCACAAACTGCACAGGGCCAGCGCGAGGCATATCCGTAAACGATTCCAATAACAACGTTGTCCTTCGGTTGATCCAGCCAAGCGGTCACGCATATGGGTTACCTTGTCGCAGTTGATTGCTACTTTTGAATCACCACTTCCGTAGGTCGTCGCGGAACAGACAACCACAGTATCACCACTTCCCCCCAACCGGCAACCCGTGGGCGTCGCCGGAAGGCGCCGGAACAGGTTTACTTTGAGAACCCTTGGGGCTATGATTGATAGCAGGAGTACTACTGAACAGGTAACCGGTAAGCTCGGTAGGCGACTTCGACGATGCCTCCAGTGGTGACTTCGACGAAGTTTGGGTGCTGGTAGTCTCTTTAGCAATGCACAAGTCCAGCGTGTAAGACGTTGGCGAAGATTCCAGCGAGGGAAAATTCGCCGGTAGTCGTGTGGTCGTCCTCGAATTCAATGCGAGTACAAACATGAGCATATCATCAGCCAACAAGGAGGTATTTTATCCGGAAAGTGATGGACAACCGATGGCGGAGAATACGCTCCAATTCGAATGGATTACGATGCTCAAGGGGAATCTCGACGCAGTATTTGCCCGTGACCCCCAGGTGTTTGTCGCCGGCGACCTCTTTTGGTACCCGGTCGAGGGGAACAACAAAATCAGATCCGCACCCGATACGATGGTGGTATTTGGCCGCCCGAAAGGCCACCGCAGTTCGTATTTGCAGTGGCGGGAAGATAACATTGCTCCGCAAGTCGTCTTTGAGGTTCTTTCGCCGGGAAACTCCTCGAGCGAAATGGATCGGCGCTGGCAATTTTTTCAAAATTATGGCGTAGAAGAATATTATCTCGTCGACCCGGACAACTTCTCCGTAAAGGGATGGCTCCGTCGCGATGGAGAATTACAGCCAATCGAAGCAGCCCACACTTGGACCAGCCCACGATTAGGCATTCGTTTCGCCGTCGACAAAGATTCGGTCCAAGTCTTCCGACCCGACGGGGTGCGATTTGCTACCTTCTTGGAGATGTACGAACAGGGCCAGACCGAAGCGCAGCGGGCCGACACCGAAGCGCAGCGAGCCGAGGCTGCAGCGCGCCGCGTCGCGGCGCTTGAAAGTCGCCTGCGATCACTAGGATACGACGTAGAACAATCGGAAGATTGATTCTCGCGCCGTTGTTCACCGCCGTTGTCGGTTGCTCGCGCGATCAACTGGCTGTCCTCCGATTCGTCACATGTTCTCATCCCAAGTCGCAGCGGATACCTCGAACCACATAGTATCCCACACGGTTTGGCCCGCCGGATACCTCGAACCACATAGTATCGTACCAACGGGATGGATCGACGGGATGGATCGGCGGGAACGCGCCAGAGCAAACCGCTTTACTGTGTCCCAGACGTAGCGTATCATACGACGTGATCTGATCACCTCTTGTCCGTTACAAATGGCACTAGTCTCATGTTTCGCGTCAGCTCGTTTCGGTTCCGCGTGGTTGTTCAAGTTGCGGCCCTTGCCCCGGCAGTCTGTGGACCGATTTCGGCACAGCCCCTGCAGAAAAATGTTATTCGCTTCGATGATCTCACGGACAAATCAGGCATTACCTTTCGCCATACCGACGGCGGTAGCGGCCAGCACTATATCGTGGAAGTCATGAGCGGGGGCGTTGCACTGTTCGACTACGACCGGGATGGCGATGTCGATATCTACTTCCTCAATGGCTCTCGGCAACCAACTGGCGACGCACCGGTTGAGCGGGCGACGTCAACTTCCCCCGATCCGACGCCCCCACGCAACGCACTCTATCGAAACGATGGTGACTGGAAATTCACGGACGTAACCACGGTAGCCGGAGTCGGCGATCGCGGACACGGACTGGGGGTCACCGTGGGCGATTACGACAACGACGGTGACCAAGATCTGTACCTGAACAACTTCGGCCCAAACGTCCTCTACCGCAACAACGGCGATGGCACGTTTTCCGATGTCACGCAACAAGCGGGCCTAGCCAATGGCAATCGCGTCGGCGCAGGAACGTGCTTCGCGGACATCGACGCCGACGGTGATCTCGATTTGTATGTCGCGAATTACGTCAAGTTCTCCTATAAGAGCCATGTCCCCCGCTCCAAGCAAGGCTACGCCATTTACGGCTCTCCAGCTGACTACCCTCCCGATTCTGACTCGCTGTTCCGCAACAACGGCGACGGGACGTTCACCGACATTAGCCACAGCTCCGGCATCGACGCTGTCGCTGCCCCTAGCATGGGCATGATCTGCACCGACTACGACAACGACGGCGACACCGACATCTTCGTAGCTAATGACGGCGCGGCAAATTTTCTGTTCGAAAATGATGGCCATGGAGCTTTTACCGAAATCGGCCTGCTCCGCGGCTTCAGCTACGACGCCTCCGGCAAGGTCCACGCCAGCATGGGCATCGACGTCGCCGACTTCAATCACGATTCGTACGCTGATGTACACGTTACTTCATTTCAGGGGGAAGTGGCGACGCTCTATCGCAACGCTGCCGGCGCGTTGTTGGAGGATGTGACGCTGGCGTCGCGAGCGGGTAGCGGGACACTCCTTCCGGTTACCTGGGGTAACGGCTTTGCCGACTTTGACCAAGATGGCTGGAAGGATATCTTCATCGCCTGCGGGCACCTCAACAAAAACGTCCAGCGTTACGATCAAGCGGCACGGTACGATTCGCCCAACGTGTTACTTCGCAATGTCGACGGAGAACGTTTCGCTGACGTATCGCAGACCGGCGGCGAAGGATTGCAGGTCGCCGCCAGTTCGCGAGGATTGGGGCTGGACGACCTTGACAACGACGGCGACGTTGACATCGTGATCCTCAATGCCAATGCGCTTCCCACTTTGCTGATGAATAGGACTGAAACCAAGCATCACTGGCTTTCGATTTCGCTGCAAGGCACTCGATCAAACCGCGACGGCGTGGGAGCCAAAGTGGAGGTTGTGTCGCAAGGCTTGAATCAATCCGACGAGGTTCACAGTGGCCGCGGGTACCAAGGACACTTTGGTTCGCGTTTGCATTTCGGATTAGGTGACCATACCGTAGTGGATCGCGTGACCGTCCGCTGGATCGGCGGCACTCGAACCGAACTGCAGGACGTCGCGTGCGACCAGCACATTGTGATTCGCGAAGAGACAACGACATCCCGATAGTCCTCTGCCTCGAGCACCCGGCGAGAAATACCATGCAAAGTACCGAATCGTTCTCAAAGTCGTGCGGGCCCGGAGCTTCACCTGCATCGTACTTGCTGATCGTCTTGACATGCGTGGTTGTTATTCGGGGAGTCGCAGCGGATGACAATCCACCGGTTGCGTTAACCGACCAAGCATCGGCCGAGGCAGACGCTTTGCGGACCGAACAGTACGAAATTGCCAATCGACTGATCGAGCGGTATCCCGACGACTTTGAGTCGTTGCGGATCTTGGGGTTTGTACACAGTTGCCATGGAAACTTCGACGAGATGCGACGCTGCTGGCTGAAATGTGTTCAGTTACAGCCCCAGCGAGTCGACGTGCTGGACCAATTGGCCAAACAGGCCGCCAAAGTTGAACAGTACGACGAGGCACTGGACTATTGGCAGCGGGCACAAGATATCGACGAAGACGATCCAGGTCTGTCGCAACAAATAGGCGATACGCTACTTAAGCTCGGACGTGCTGCCGAGGCACGGCAACAGCTGCAGCAAGCAGTACAAGCCAATCCACAGGATACGCAATCGGTTTACTTGTTGGGGGAAGCGTGCTACCGGATGCGAGATTATGATGCCGCCAGGGAGAATTACTTGAAAGTCACACGTCTGGCACCGACGCACGCCCAAGCCTACTATGGCCTGATGCGCACCTACGCGCAGCTCAAGCAACCCGACGAGGCCAACCGCTGCGCTGATCAGTTTCGGAAGCTCGAATCAGCCGCCGCGGAGGCCGACCGCCAGTTTCGCCAACAGTTCAATGACCTAACACAAATGCAAACCAATCTGGCCCACACCTGTATCGACGCAGGACGCGTCTATCTGCGAAACAAGGCCGATTGGAACGATTCAGAAAAACTCTGGAAACGAGCCCTGGAGCTCAGTCCCCAGTTCTCAATGCCGCGGTCGCTGCTGGCGGCGCTGTACATTCAGCAGCAAAAAAACACCAATGCGCTCGCCCAATATCTGGAGCTCGCCAAACTGGAACCCAACGTTCTGGATCATCAGCAGCGAATTGGGTTCTTGCAGGCCAGCGTCGGCAACCTGAAAGGTGCGGAGGCGGCGATGGAACGGATCATCGCCCTGGCACCAAACGACTCGACCGGCTATCGTTCGCTGTGCAAGTTGTATCTCAACTCAAAACAGCAGCCAGCCCGAGCACTGCAGCTTGCCCAGCGCGCCGTACAACTGGATCCCGCGGCCGACAGCTATTTTGTGCTTGGGTGGGCACGTGCGGTCAACGGACAGCGCCAAGGGGCATTGGAAGCATTGCAACAAGCCACGAAGTTAGATCCCGATAACGCGACATATCGCCAGTTGTTCGAATTGGTTAGAAAGAACTAATGTTGCCTTTGCGTTGGTGGACGATAGCAGCCATGTCCGTCGCCTGGTTCGTTACCGCAGAATACAGTGCGGTAGCGGCCGAAACGAAGTTGCATTTTGTCGACGTTAGTGCGGAATCGGGAATTGGGTTCCACCATTCGGACGGCAGCAGTGGCCGTTATTATATCATCGAATACGTGGCATCCGGATTGGCGTTGTTCGATTACGACAACGATGGCGACGTCGACATCTACTTTCTAAATGGCGCGAAGCTACCGGGCAACACCCAATCCTCGCTCCCCACCAACGCGCTCTACCGTAATGACGGCAATTGGAAGTTTACCGATGTCACACAGTTGGCCGGAGTGGGTGATGCCGGTCATGGCCTGGGTGTCACAGCGGCGGACTACGACGGCGATGGACATCGCGACCTGTACATCAACAATTTTGGAGCCAACGTCCTGTACCACAACAATGGTGATGGTACATTCAGCAGCTTGACCGCGGCAGCCGGCGTCGGCAATGGGAAGCGTGTTGGCGCGGGCACGAGTTTTTTCGACGCCGATCGCGATGGCGATCTGGATCTGTACGTCAGCAACTATATCCAGTTCGATTTCACCAAGCATACGACTCGCCGTCGCAACGGATTTACCACGTACGCCAGCCCATTGGACTTTCCGCCGGACCCTGACAGCTTGTTCCGCAACAATGGCGACGGCACATTCACGGACATCAGCAAGGAATCGGGAGTTGGCAAGCCGGCCGGATACGGCATGGGGCTTGTCTGCAGCGACTACGACAACGATGGCGACGTGGATCTACTCGTGGGCAACGACACCGGAGCCAATTTCCTATTCGTCAATGATGGAACCGGACATTTCTCTGAAGATGGCTTGCTGGCCGGATTCGCGTACGACGGAGCGGGCGGCATCCAAGGCACAATGGGTGTCGAGTGCGAAGATGTGGACGCGGATGGATGGTTCGACGTTCATGTGACATCGTATCAAAGCGAAATTGCCACTCTCTATCACAACGTTCGCGGCTCATTCGAGGATGTGACTAGTCAAAGCGGCGTTGGCCAAGGCACCCTGGTCCCCGTGACCTGGGGCAACGTGTTGGCGGACTTCGACAACGATGGTGACCGTGATCTGTTTATCGCCTGCGGCCACATCTACGACAACGTCGATAAGTTCGACAGCGAGGGAGCGTACGCCACTCGAAATCTGTTATTCGAGAACCAAGGCGGCGGCCGATTTGTCAACGTTTCCGATCAAGCGGGGCCGGGACTGCAATCCGCGTTTAGCAGTCGCGGTGCCGCCGTCGACGACCTGGACAACGATGGCGACTTGGATATCGTCGTGCTTAACTCACGCGGCAGACCAACGATCCTTCGCAACGAATGCACCGGCGGCCATCATTGGTTATCTCTTCGGTTGCACGGAAAACCACCCAACCGTGATGCCGTCGGTGCGCGCATCGTCGTCACAACAAATCAGCGACAGTATGGTGAGAAGCGGAATGGACGTGGCTACCAAAGCTATTTCGGCGATCGACTTCATTTCGGCCTGAAGGATCAGCAGCGTGTCGAGTCCGTGGAGGTACTGTGGCCTGAGTTACGCAACAAACCGAGACAAATACAGCTGCTGCGAGACGTGCCGGTTGATCGCGTCTTTGACGTTCAGCAGTAGCTTGGTGCCACAGTCCGTCACGCTGCGGGCAGCTCATGGATATCGACCGTCATCATCTCGATACGGTCGTCCTTGTCGGTATAACTCGAGCCTTTGACTCAACGATCTAGCCGCATCGGAATCGGGTTGTACGAGCCTGCGGAGTGCGGTCTCCAGCATGTTTACGGCAGTGGGATAGCTACCGGTTTCCGCGTATGCGGCAGCGGCGACATCGATAAGCACGAGATGCGACGTTTTCAATCTTGCCTGTTGGCGACGGCAAATGTCAAGCGCCGCAGGGCCATCCCGCAACTCGTCGGCAGGACTAGTAGCCAGGATCCATGCCAGCGCCAACGCCGATGCCAGGTCTTCTTCGTTCGCCGCGGCAACACGCAGATGAGGAACCGCGTCCTCGAACTTGCCCACCTCGAGAAGTGCACGAGCAAGTTGTGCCCGAATCTCCAGCTGGTCGGGGACGGCCGCGGCGACGAACTGCAAGGAAGAAACGGCGGCTGCGAAATCGCCGTCTGCCACGAGAGCAGCCGCTAGTTTCGCTCGAGTCGATACGGAGTCCGGCTGGCTGTCAGCGGCAGACCGAAAATGTCGAATCGCCCCTTTCACGTCACCACGTCGCAGACAGAGTTCGCCCGACTCGAGATGGGCATCTGCGTAATCCGGCTGGGCCTGCAGCGCGGTCGTCAGGTAATCTTGTGCATCATCATGCTGATTTGCCGCGATCAAGGTCCGTGCCAAATCAACATTCGCCATGGCGAATTGCCGGTTCCATTCACGCTGCTGTTCCGCCGATCCGACCTCGTTTCGTTGCCGTTCGAGAAACGCCGTGTCAAGTTTCAAATACTGCGCAGCGTCCTGCTCAAATCCTCGTTCTCGAAACGCACGGGCGACGGTCCGCAATAACAGCTGCCGAGGTGGGTGCAACCATCGGCCTGGCAGCGGAACGGCCAAGTCACGTCGCTGCGCCGGAGTGGCGTCCAGCTGATCGAGATCCTGCCGCAGCTGTTCGACGGAAACAGACGTATGGTACACGACGGCAAGTTGACCATGGCGATCAACCAGATAGCTGGCTGGTAACGTAACGCCTGGCTGCTGATTGAAGATCAACGACTCGACAATCGCCAACTTGTCAAGAATCTCGCGAGTCGCCATGCCTGCTGGCCATGGAAATCGCATCCGTTGCAGCACGCGTGAGGCATCGGCAGCCTGCGTATCATGTGCGGTGTCCAGTCCGTCGAGGGAAAGCGCGACAATGTTAACGCTCGACGCCTGCAGCGCGCCAGCATCGTCAGTCCAATGTGATAACTCGGCCAAACATGGGGGACACCAGCTGGCCCAGAGGGTCAGCAGCGTCGGGGAATCTTGCCATGAAAGTCGACGTGACTCGGATGTTTTACAATCGCGATATTCGATCGATGGCATCGGTATTCGATTCGACAAATAGGTGCGACGCACCACCGGCTCAGCCTGTTGCGACAGACCAACGTCGGCAGCCAGTTCGCCGACTTGCCCCCCACTCGATCGCTTCGGTGCCGCGTCCCCTTCTGTCAATTCGTAGCGACTGTTGGCAAGAACATCAAAATAGTCGTCGACGTGTCCCGACGGCCACAGTACGGAGACTCGACGGATTTCTCTACCCGCCTCGACCCCGAAATGCAACCATTTGCTTGATTGCGAGAGATACCCGTCGCCGGCACGCAGCGTTTGGATCAACATCACTTCCGCGTCATCCTCTGGGAGTCCGCCGGTTTCGTTCCCCGTGGCGTCAGGAGGTCTCGGTGCGAGGATCACCGACACACGCGCGCCAATTGCGTCCCGATTTGACTGTGTCCCATGCAACCGCACGGCGAGGTATCCATTGTGCGATCGTTCATTGGACAATGGACGCGTCGCTGACTCGCAGTCGTTGAGCATCAACCGCAGTCGCGGAGCACTACGGTTTCCCAACCACATATCGATATCGCCATCCTGATCCCAATCAACGAGACCTATCGTTCGGCCGTCGTCTTCGAAGTCCAATCCAGAGATCGCGGACACATTGGCAAACCGTGGCCCTCGACAATTGAGAAACGCACAGTTCCGTTCGTGACCACTGAACGACTTTCCCTGTTGCAGCATTTCACGGGTGGCCTGCCACGCTGAACGATATGCGGCCAACTTGTCCTGCTCGGACGCCAAGGCGGGAGCTTGCGACACGACCTGCCGCCAGACAAAGCTTCACAAGTCGTCTTTGTACTCGTTCGTCACAAAGCCATTGGCGACCATGATGTCCGCCCAGCCATCATTGTTGAAATCCGTGAAGACAGAAGACCACGCCCATCGTCCCATTTCCACAGCGGCGACCTCCGTGACGTCACGAAACGACTGCCTACCCTGCTGCGTAACTCCGGCGAATAGCGTGTTGCCACGTGCCATGTGCCGCAGCGATGCTACGCCCCCGTCTTTTTGCATGGTTTCAAAGCGAGCTTGATAGGTGACTCGATTGCCTGCGGCCGAAAACATATTGCCGACATAAATGTCCATGACACCGTCGCGATTGTAGTCCGCCCAACTGACGGACATTCCGGCACCGTGATCGTCGACTCCCAACTGGGATGCAAGATCACGAAAGCGGCCACCGTCGTTCTCGTACAGATTGTCGCGTCCAAAGTCATTGGCGACGTATAAGTCTTGATCGCCATCGTTATCAAAATCTTCCCAGGCGGCGGCCATGCTGAAGCGACTGTTGTTTTCGCCAAGTCCGACAAGGTCCGTAACAGCCGAGAATTGCCAATGGCCGTCGTTTCGCAATAGAATATTTCGCCCACCATTGTTGGCGTCGTGGTACGGAAACGGGAACGGAAGCCCACGACTGGCGGGATCCTGCTTGCGCACGTTGTACCCGCAAACGTATATGTCCAAGTACCCGTCACGATCATAGTCGACAGCGGACAAGGACATGGAATCGGTAAGGGCCGTCATCGACGTGCGCAACTGGAAATAACCGCGACCGTCGTTCTCGGCAAACTGAATGGCGGGATCAGCAGCGATCACCAGATCCTGGTCGCCGTCGTTGTCAAGGTCTACGATCAGAATCCCAGTCGAATCGTCCAGGAAGTCCACGCCACGTTCCGCCGACTCATCCCGAGCAGTACCGTCCGCCTGGTGAATGTAAAGACGATTGGGCAAGCCCCCCGAGTCACACACGTAGAGATCCTCAAGACCGTCGTTGTTCACATCACCGACGGCCAACCCGTTATGACCGAATTGCCCCATGAACTCACGCGTCAACTGGAATTGCCACTGCCGGATTCCCGTCATGATCTGGCGTGTAAAGTTCACGTTGGCACCAAGCGCCGCTACGGTCGCCTCTCGAAAGATCACACTTCCCGTCACTTGCGATTCGCACTCCTCGTAGTCTAACACGCGGATCGACTCGATCAGCGGCCCAATCGCAGATGCATCGTTCTCGTTCCATATCACTTGCCACACAGCAGTCTGCTGCCGGCGGAATTTACTCGAATTACAGCTGGCTTCGTAGCGTACTCGCGTCGCGAATCGCTGCTCCGGCAACGGTTCGATGCGAAACAGCTTGAACTTCGCGTGCCGCTCGCCGGGGGCCCCAAGTGCCTCGTAGAGCCTGCGGAACTGTAGGCCTATGGGCTCCGACGCCCCGCGTACCGGTTGCTTTGCTTCCGTTTCCGTTGGCATGCGCCGAACGGTAATTGCCGAGTCGCGGCACGTCAATGTAAGACCTTCTGGACACAGCGCAGCGCACTTCCCACCGCCTGCGACGACCTGGTCCACGACACCTTGCTCATCGAACGTCGGCCCCTGCAGTGCTCCCTGTAGCTTGGACAATTGATCCATGGCCCGAGACGCAAGTTGCTCGGACCGCCAATCGTCTCGGTCAACGTCGACTTTCCGTGAGAGTTCCGTCACCGAATTGGCGGGACTCTTCGTTCCACCTTCAACGTCCGGCAAGCTCACCGGCGTCACGTCGGACACCGCCGGTGACCCAGAATCAACGTTGGCCGACGGTGTCTCCTTTTCGCCCCAGTCCATCGTTTCTCCGCGGTACGAACAGGCTAGTTGCATGGCAATGACCACGGCGCCCGCCCAGGCCCAAGTTCGAGCCGCAAGAAACTGTTTCCCTGGAATCCGATCGACCACTCGCAACCCCTTGTTTGGCACCAAAATCCCACGGAAAGATCACCGCAGGAATTCAATAAAACTGCAACAAGTACAACAGAAAGTTCTTGCAAATGCAACTTGGAAACGTTATTTTGATCCGCACGATTAGGCAAAACCTGTTCTCATCTGATGGCGTTTTCAGCTTTCCATATTGCTTTTTCGGAGGTGCTTCTATGCAACGTAAATGGTTAGTGCTCGGGGTCTTGTTATTGTCGCTTACCTGTCATCGCGCCAATGCGCAAGTCAGCGCGGAAATTGGAAAGGCGAGTGCCGCGCCCACGATTGATGGCCTTGCCAACGATGCGATATGGGCCGACGCGACGGTTCACGACACGAGCGAGTTTTTTCCCGACAACGCTCCAGACAATGGCGCAGCGGATCTAGACATTCAATGGCGCGCGCTGTGGGATGACAATAACTTGTATTTCCTGGCGGAAATGACAGATGATCGGCTCGTCAACGATGACACAAGCATCTTTTTCTTCAACGATTGGCAGGATGATAGTCTTGAGCTGTATATTGACGCTCAAGACCTGAACGTCCCCGATTATCAACCCGCGAATGCTCCCGACACACCAGCCTTCCAATTAACGGTATTGTCGGGTGATGATCCCACAAAAGCTGCGGCGGTACGAGCTGCAGCCGGTCGCGGAGATGGTAATCCAACCACTTCATCATTCACACACGGCATTAACTCCTATGCGGACGTCGATAGTGCAACGAAGTACCCACAGAACACCGACACTAGCACCTCGACTGTCGATGCCACAAACCCGAATAAGTGGACATTCGAGGCAGCGATTCCCTGGACTTTGCTGTTCGACACGCCAGCAAACATCATCGCCACGCGTGACGGCGACTTCGGCTTTGGCGTGGCCTATAACGACAACGACAACGAAACTGGACGGGACTCGCAATACATGTGGGCGACACCCACTTACGACTTGTGGATGCGCTCAGATACCATGCCCACTGTGAAGCTCGTAGACGGCGGTTCCCAAGGGCTGCTCGGTGACTACAACAAGAACGGC
>JAGQPD010000514.1 GCA_020426865.1 Planctomycetales bacterium | reverse complement strand
GTTGCTGGTCGAGCAACGTTGCTGATGGTTGTGTTGCTGGCGGTCTATATTGCGGTTCCGCGGCTTGTCGAGCAGACATTCTATGCCGCAACCCGCGGGCGCCAGCGAGCGGAATCGGAAGCGGCCGCCCGATTACTTAGTGACGTAAATGCGTCTCGGTTGTCGCAGGGCTCGCAATTGGTCTCGGCACGGGTCGCTCCTAGCGTCGTGCAAGTCGTTACCGAACGAGCGGCACCGGAATGGGTGGACGAAGACGATCTCGACGAAGTCGCGATTCCTCAGGGTACCGATCATGGATCGGGAATCGTCATGGATGGCGACGGATACATCTTGACCAACTACCATGTCATCGAGGACGCCAGTCGCTGTCAGGTCTTGCTCGCAGATGGCCGACAATTGCCGGGGGTCGTCATCGGCTACGACGCCTTGAGCGACTTGGCGGTGATTCGCGTGAAGGCCAGCAACCTGATTCCTGTCGTCTGGGGCGATAGTGACGAGTTGGAAGTCGGGTCGCTAGTGTGGGCGGTTGGCAGTCCGTACGGCCTCGACCACAGTGTGACAATGGGGATTGTCAGTGCCAAACATCGAGCGGGCAAGGCGGGGAACGTGTTTCAGGATTTCCTGCAAACCGACGCCGCCGTCAATCCTGGGAATAGTGGCGGGCCGCTTGTCGATGCACAAGGTCGTGTCGTCGGTGTCAATTCAATGATTCTTGGCTACGCCTACCAAGGTATCAGTTTTGCAATTCCCAGCAATCTCGCCCTGCCGGTTTACGAGAAACTTAAAGCAGGTGAACGGGTCGAACGAGGTTATCTAGGCGTGCGGATGGCCGCACTAACACCGAAAGATGCGGTTGCGTTGGGGCTTGCCACAACTGCGGGAGTATTGGTAAAAGGAACTGCCGATGCCGGTGATACGCTGGACCACCTTGTCCCATCGCCAGCGCTTCGGGCCGGCGTCAAACCGAATGACGTGATCGTTGAGTGGAATGGACATCGTATTGAGGAACCGATGGAATTGAGCCTCTTGGTGGCACACACGGCTGCGGGGACGATCGTTCCCATGACAATCATTCGTGACGGATCAACGATGGCTCTAAAAGTCCACGTCGGAACTCGTCCCGAAGAAGTCCATCGCCGCAGGTCGATTCGCGGCTAGTCCGACGTCCCCTAGGTACATGGGTCGTTCACCATAAGATGTTTGCCCCTCTGCTGCGATCCTTTGCCCTTAGTCACGTTCATCGTCGACGCCACCGTCACCGCCGCGGTCGTTTCCCGTTATTTGCCGCTGTGCGAAGCCCCCACGGCCAGTGGGTCGGTGCGTCTGGTCCAGAAGCACTCGAAGCTCGAAGGCTCCTGGCGTTTGACCCAAGCGGTTTCGAGCAGGAGATGCTAGAGCACCTGAATCGAATGCGGACCGACCCCCAAGGAGAACTCGGTGTTCTATTCTCTTCCACCTCGCCACTTGAAGCTCGCGACGCGCTGGTGCAGGAGGCGATCGACTTCTTCAGCATCAGTGGCCCGATGCTTGCAAGTCAATGGTCGTCCCTAACACCGGTGGCGCCGCTTGCCTGGAACGAGACGCTGTTTTCGATCGCCGAATCGCATAATAACTTGATGGTGCAGTTTGACGATCAACAGCATCAGTTCCCTGGCGAAGGGACACTCGAACAACGTCTCAATGCGGCCAATTACAACTACGTGTCGGCTGGCGAAAACGTGTTTGCCTTCGCGGAGTCCGTGCTGCAAGGGCATGCTAGTTTTGCGATCGATTGGGGGGACACCGCCAGTGGCCTCCAAGACCCGCCGGATCACCGCATTAATATGATGAACGCGTCGTTTCAGGAAGTCGGTATTGCCATTCGGCAAGACAACAATCCGGCCACGAACGTCGGGCCGTTTTTAGTTTCCCAGGAATTCGGTCGCCGGACCGATTTCGGTGGTCCGGTGTTGTTGGGGGTGGTATATGCCGATACCAACGGCAATGGCCGCTACGATGCGGGTGAGGGCCTTCCCGCTGTGACGCTAAGTATCGTCGGTCCGACGGGATCCTTTACCGCGACGACGATGTCGGCCGGCGGATATCAAATCCAAGTGCCCGCCGGAACGTACTCCATCACGGCATCAGGACCGCCGCTCAATGGGACACGGACCGTAGCGGACGTAACCGTGAGCAATCAAAACGTAAAGGCGGATATTGAATCATCGACGAGTCTTCAATCGCCGGTCGCCAACGACGATACGGCCACCGTCGACGAAGATGGTTCCGCCAGTATCGCCGTGCTTGACAACGATAGCGATGCTGACGGTACCCTCGCAGCCAATACGGTGCAAATCGTCGATACGCCAGACCACGGCACGGTACAAGTGGCATCCAATGGGCGTGTAACTTATCGCCCGGCTGGTAACTACGTGGGCAACGATACTTTTAGCTATCGAGTCCAGGATAACGATGGTCTGTGGTCGGAGGCGGCATCGGTTTCGATCGTTGTACGCAATGTAAATGATCCCCCGACGGTCGCCGATTTCGCTGCCAATACGTTGCAGGGTGTCGCAATTACGTTGGACGTCAGGACGCACGCACTGGATATTGACGACGCGATTGACTTTGGATCGCTGCAGATCACTACGCAGCCGTCACACGGAACGGTCACGGCGCCCAATAGCGGTCGGTTTGCCTATACGCCCGATGGAGATTTTGTTGGCGACGAGGTGATCCGATTTACGGTACGTGATCAGAGTGGTGGAGTTTCCAATACCGCTACGATTACGGTGCATGTTGCCAGTAATACGGCACCAGTGGCAGCAAGCCGGACGATGGCCACATCGGAAAATCAAGTGATCATCGTCGATGTATTGCCAGATGTTCGTGATCCCCAGAACAACATCGTTCCAGCGACGCTTCGCGTGGTAACCAGTCCACAGCACGGCGTGCTGGTAAAGAACGCCAGCCATCAATATGTCTACACACCGGTCCCCGGATTCGTGGGAATCGACCGATTTACGTATATGGTGGCTGATGCGGGGTTGTTGGATTCCAACGAAGCGGTCGTTACGATTTATGTTACCAACGCAACTCGCCCCTGGCAGAATCCGGTCGATCCGTTCGACGTCAGCGGCGACGGTGCGGTGACAATTCTGGACGTTGTCATGATTGTCGACAATATCGGGGCGACACTTGGCGAGCGTGCCGCTCCCCCTTTTCTGGACGTCGACCACGATGGCTTGGTGGCGCCACTGGACTATGTCCTGGTGGTAGCCGAAGTCGACCGATTGATCGCGCAGCAGTCCGCGATCAGTTCAGGCGGTGTGTCGATTGAGCGAGTGTCATTCTCGCCAAGGTCGGTTCCGCCAAGGCCGCTCTTGTCACATTCAGCGTCGGTGGACGCCCTCTTCGCCGAGGCGTGGTTGCGATACCGGCGGGCGTGGGACGGGCGAAGTGGCAGTTGGTAGAAATCGGACTTTTGGAGCAGAGTCGCACAGGCGTGTTGGCGGTGGCCTGCCCGAGAAAAAGCCCGCCGGACCAAAGGAGGTCGGGCGGGCGTTCGTAGTTCTAGGAGAAGGCCAATCAACGGCCTTGCACTTGCGAAGGTTAACGCTTGCGGCGAATCATGCCTAAAGACAGCAGGCCGCCAAAGATCAAAGCGATTGAACTAGGTTCGGGAACGCCGATGATCTCGATTCCATTGACCGGTGCACGAGCTGGGGTACCGTCGTTGGGGATGGTATTAAGCGTAAACGCGTCGCCCGTCAGGTTGCGGAATCGCACGTAGTCTTCGCCCTCGGTGTAGGTACCTTCAAACGGAAGCTGGCCCGTAAGACTTTGGGTGACACCGCCGATTTCGTAATCACCACCGCGGCCATTGACACCACCGTTGATGTACACGATCACGTCATACGCGGGATCGCTGATGGCGCTGTTGAGCCCTGCAACGTTAATGACCACGCCCTGTCCACCTAGTCCGCCGGTGTCGACATAGCCGGTCATCAGGTCGAAATCTTCGCCAGTAGCGGTGTTATTTTCTTCACCGCGGCCGGCGCTGGACCAAGTGTTGGGTGACGACCATTCGACACTCACGCCGGTGGCCACGCCGTTGGCGTCAATCAAATTCGTGGCGGAGCCGGAGGCTCCCGTGACATTGTTCCAATTGGCGGTCCCAATTGCACCAGCTACGCCATCAACGGTTGAACCAGCACCATTAGGTTCATCGGCACCGAAGTTGATCGACACCGTTTGGGCTCCGGCGTAACCGGCGAGGCACGCCAGTACGACAGACGCAAGAGCAAGTCGGATTTGCATTCTCATGAGGCAACTCTCTGGAAAAAACGGACAGGAAATGGAAAAGCGCACGTCGATGTGCCTGAGTTCGCACCAGTCCCTCGGCAATTGTTACATTTATGTTAAGCAGACTAAACCGAATGACCCGCAAAGTCAATAAACCCGCACGGAAAAAATGGCATATTTCTTGCGATCGTTGCATCTGCCATCCTTCTGCGCGTCACTGTCTTGGCCGCCTCTGTCTTGGCAAGCCGGGCTGACCATGTGAACAACGTATTTTTTGTGAAATAAAGTTTTTTTACTTGACGGTTTGGGGTGGGATTTCTCGGGAAAGCTGATGTTGTCGTGAGATTGACCGGTGTAGATGGGGAGGGGTATAATTGTGGCTGTGCAAGGGAAGGCACTGCTAAGGGGTATCTGGGCACGGGCGGAGAGTTCGTGGCGCAGAACGGCACGGGCCACTTGGTCGGGCCATTTCAATGGCAGATGCGAGTTTTCGCGTAACCGTCCGGGAGGTCAGCTAACGTGCGGCTGTGGCGATCGTGGGAGGCGAACGTCATGGTCATCGCCGAAGTGGGCGTCTTCTTACCGCAAACTTTACGACCCAGGAATCGCCGGTGTCTTCTTCCGCGGCTTATGATTTTCGAGAGCAGGTTCGGCAGGCGACGGACATCGTCGATTTGGTGGGCAGCTATTTGGCGTTGCGTCGGCAGGGGCGATTGTATTTGGCAACGTGTCCATGGCACGACGACACGCGGCCGAGTTTGCAGGTGAATCCTGATCGGCAATCGTGGCGTTGTTGGGTCTGCCAGGTTGGCGGCGACTGCTTCAGTTTCATGATGAAGCATGAGGGGGTGGAGTTTTTCGAGTCGCTAAAGATCTTGGCGGAGCGGGCGGGGATTGAATTACCGACGACGGGTCGGCGAGCGGAGCCGGGCAGTCCGGAGGACAAGCGAACGTTATTGCAGGCGATGGCGTGGGCGGAGGAGCAATTTCATCGTTGTTTGTTGCAAGCGGACGAAGCCGAGCCGGCGCCGCGGTACCTTCAGGAACGATCGATTTCTCCGGACAGCGTCCAGGCCTTTCGTTTGGGGTATGCTCCACCGTCGTGGCAGTGGTTAGTGGAACGGGCAAGAACGACACCCTATTCGGAACAGGTGTTGGAGGCGGCGGGGTTGGCGAGTCGATCGTCGACCAGTGGCCGGTTATGTGATCGGTTTCGTGGTCGTGTGATGTTTAGCATTCGCGATACGCAGGCCCGGACGATTGCATTTGGTGGCCGCATCTTGCCGGAGACGGCGGACGATCGATCGGCGAAGTACGTCAATTCACCAGAGACGCGTTTGTTTTCCAAGAGCGACAACTTGTATGCTTTGGACGTCGTGCGCGACGGAGTCAGCCGCGAACGGCACGCGGTGGTGGTGGAGGGATATACCGACGCAATTATGGCACATCAGGTAGGTCTCAGAAATGTTGTGGCGGTGCTAGGCACGGCACTTGGCCTGAGGCACATTCAATTGCTGAAACGATTCGTTGACCGCGTGACGTTGGTGCTGGACGGTGACGAGGCAGGGCAGCGGCGGACGAATGAGGTGTTGGAGTTATTCGTGTCGCAGCAGATGGACTTGCGCATTGTGACGTTACCTGAGGGGTTAGATCCGTGTGATTTTTTGTTGCAGCAGGGGGCGGCGGCATTTGAGGGATTTGTAACGCGGGCTGACGATGCGTTGGAGCATCGCATCCGGGTGGCGACGCGGGGGATCGACGTATTGAACGATCTGCACGCGTCTAATCGTGCTCTGGAGGAAATCCTCACGACGTTGTCGAAAGCTCCGGTGCCGACTGGACCAGCGGCGGCGGCAGCCCGGTTGCGGCAACAGCAAATACTGTCGCGGCTTTCACGGCAATTCCGGGTCGACGAGCACGAATTGGGATTACGGTTGACATCGTTGCGGTCGAGTTCCAAGCCGGCCGCGCCGATGAGTGCCCGACCGGCAGTTATCCCTCCGGCAGCTGGGGGTGCTCCGGCAGGTCGATCTGCTGTAGACGCCGCGTCGGCTGCGGTTTCGGGGCAAATGTCGCAGCGGCAGTGCGTGGTGGAGTTGGATCGGTGGGAGCGGGATCTGTTTGAGATCTTGTTGCACGATCCGTCGCTGGCGGTCGTGGCTGTGGATTGTGTGCAGCCCGAATTTCTGCGATCGGCGTCGGCAATGCAGTTGTTGACGGTCTATCGAGAGTTGGTTGAGCAGGGGCGGGGGACGGACTATGCCAGCGTGATGCTGGCGGTCGACGATGCAACCTTGAAGGGCCTGTTAGTGGAAATGGACGAGGCGTCTCAGGCCAAGCGGGTTGAGGATCCCGAAGCAGTATTGCGTGAGATCGCGAACGCTTTTTATTTACGTGACGAAGATCAGCGTTTGAGAAAACAGCAAACATTGTTAGAACAAGGGGCACTGAACGAGGCAGAACAGATCGCGTTGCTCAATGCGTTGCTTGAGCAACGGCGAGATCGGCAGGGTATTTCGGCACCCACGGAAGGGTGACCAGCTTTGCCATGTTGGACGCGAAAGACTTTCCCGCAAGCAAGGGGGGCAGGGTCGAGCGTTGTCTGACAAGTAGTTGTCCTTATACGCGCATGGTGGCGCAGGAGGATGCGAGCAGTGAGGAACGACAGCAAGGATTTGCAAGTCATCGTTAATCAAGGTCGATGCCAAGGGTATCTTACTTACGACCAGGTCAACGACTATCTGCCCGACGAAGATTTGGGCCCACAAAAGTTGGATGAGCTGCTGGTGGCATTGGAGGTCCGGGGTATCCCGTTGGTGGAGAACCCGCCGATGGGCAGCCTCGGGATGGACGTAGAGCCGACTGACGCTGAGCTGCAGGCGGAGTTGAGTGCGGACATGGTGGCCGAAATGGCCGATAATCCGCTGGCTCAAGAACTGCCCAAGTTAAGCGACGACCCGATTCGAATGTATCTTTCTCAGATGTCCGGGATTCCGCTGCTCAGTCGCGAGCAAGAGATTTCGTTGGCCAAGAAGATTGAGGTTAGTCGCAAACGATTTCGTCGCACGTTGCTCAGTTGCGACTATGCGATGCGAGCGACCGTGGACACGTTGGAGCGAGTGTATCGCGGTGAGCTGCCGTTTGATCGTACAATCAAGGTGTCGCTAACGGAACAGTTGACGAAGGAGCAGATTTTGGCGCGGATGCCTCACAATCTGCAGACGCTCAAGTTGTTATTGGAACGCAATCGCAAGGACTTTGCCTTGCTGCTGAAGAAGACTACTAGCCCGGAGGCAAAGAAGGGGATTCGGCAGCGATACTTGTGCCGACGTCGAAGGTGTCTGCAATTGGTGGAAGAGCTGAGTTTGCGCACGCGACGTGTGCAGCCGCTGATGCATGAACTGCGTAAGCACTTGCAGCGCATCGAAATCGTCAAGCAGCGATTGACAATGATTGCCGAAGAGCCCGCGGCCCACGACGAACGTGTACGTTTGCGCAAAGAGCTGCACGGATTGCTGCTGTTGACGCAGGAAAGTCCGAAGAGTCTGGCCAAGCGCTGCGGCGACCTGGAGGAGCAATTTGCGATTTATGAACAGGTCAAGCGGCAATTATCCAGCGGCAATTTGCGGTTGGTCGTATCGATTGCCAAGAAATACCGCAATCGCGGTTTGAGTTTCTTGGATTTGATTCAAGAGGGAAACACGGGGTTGATGCGCGCAGTTGACAAGTACGAATACCGGCGCGGGTTCAAGTTTTCGACTTATGCCACGTGGTGGATCCGCCAGGC
>JAGQPD010000513.1 GCA_020426865.1 Planctomycetales bacterium | reverse complement strand
TTGGCCGTGTGGCCAGCTTGCAGCCATTGTTGCTGCAACCAAGTTGACCAGGCGCCATTGTGTGCGTCGTTCAATCCCATCCACGGCGAATCGGTCTCGAAGACCTGGAAGTCAATCTTGCCACCGATGTGCTGCTCCAGATACTGACGGAAATGTTGTAGCGCCGCGGCCGGTGTTTCGCCCGGCAATACCCGTCGATCGATATCGATCTCGCACGTGTCAGGGACCGTGTTGACGCTGATCCCACCTCGGACCACGCCGACACTCACCGTCGGATTGCCCAGCAATGCGTGTTGTGCGATTGTGCCTACCTCGGCCTCCGCATATTCCTCGACCGCCGATAAAAGGTGCCCCATGGCATAGATGGCGTTTCGACCCAGGTGGGGCGCAGAACTGTGACCGGCCGTTCCCAAGGTTTGCACCGACCAACGCAACGTCCCCTTGTGCGCCACCACGATATCCAACATCGTTGGTTCCAACACGATCGCCGCATCCGGCATTTTCGGCAACAATCGTGACCCACCACCTTGCCAAAGTTGCCGCAGATGTTCCGCACCACTGAAACCGAACTCTTCGTTTACCGTCATGCCCAAAACGATGTTCGCACTCGGACGTGTCCTCGATGTGGCAATCTCAGTCGCCGCCGCCAGTAGAGACGCCATGGCCCCCTTGATATCGCAGGCCCCGCGACCCCAAATGCGACCTTCCTCCAGCCGTCCTGACCAGGGGGCAATCGTCATTCCCTCGACCGGGACCGTGTCCTGGTGCACATCGAACAATACGGTTGGCAACTGATCGTCGAAACGATTTTCAGGCGCAATTAACGCCACGACGTTCTCACGGGCACCGAGCTTCTCCGTGGCGCCGTGGACCCGATGCCGTTCGTGCGGAATGCCCGACCGCAGCATCCAGTGATCCAGATACTCGGTCACCGCATGTTCGCCATACTGCGGCCCACCCACGTCGCGACCCATCGGATTGACGCTTGGCAACTGCACAAGTTCCTGCAACGTTCGGACTACGTCGATCGATCGTGGTTCGGGCATGGAACATCATCGCCGCTAGAGCTTGAGAACGACCTTTTCCTTCGTGGGCCGTATTCTACGCCAGATTGCCAAACCTGAGGACCGGGCCGACCGCAGCAGCGCCGACTCAGCCGATCCGGTGTTGGAAACTAAATCTCCCCGGCTTCCCCTTGGCTTGACCTGGCCTGCTGCCACCGATAGGATCCGGGACGTCGCTCCCCGCACACCCGGGTTTTCTCGTGGGGTGACTTTGTGATATTATTCACAAAGTCATGCCGAGAAGTATAACTCCATGGTTGGAAACGTCTTATGAATGCCACGCTGGTCGCCATTCTCCCGATCTTCCTGTTTGCCCTGTGCGCGCTCGCCCTGCCGGTCGGAATGCTCATTTTGGGGGGTGTGCTTGGGCCCAAAAGGCAGGGGCAAGTGAAGCAGATGCCGTATGAGAGTGGGATGGATCCGTTGCACGATACACGGCGGCGATTCGACGTGCGGTTTCATTTGGTGGCGATTGCGTTTTTGATCTTTGATGTGGAGTTGTTATTTATCTATCCGTGGGCGGTGGCGAGTCGGCATCCGGCAGGGGTGGATGCGGCGGTTGGAGGTGGATGGGTTTCTGGGCGGGGGCTGGTATTTGCTGGGGTTTTGTTTTTTATGGCGTTGGTCGTCGCGGGTTTGGTTTACGAGTGGCGTCGGGGGGTACTGCGATGGCGATAGAGTTACCGGACAACGTGATGGTCAGCAAGTTGGATCAGTTGGCCAGTTGGTGTCGGAAGAACAGTTTGTGGCCGATGCCATTTGCCACAGCTTGTTGTGGGATTGAGTTGATGGCGACGGGGGCGAGTCGGCATGATTTGGCGCGGTTTGGAGCGGAGGTATTTCGATTTAGTCCCCGGCAATGTGACTTGATGATTGTGGCGGGGCGGGTGGTGATGAAGATGTTGCCGGTATTGCAAAGGATCTGGCAGCAGATGCACGAGCCGAAATGGTGCATATCGATGGGGGCGTGTGCTTCGACGGGTGGAGTTTTTGACACGTATGCGGTGGTGCAGGGGATTGATCGATTCATACCGGTAGACATGTACGTACCGGGGTGTCCGCCGCGGCCGGAGCAGTTGATTCAAGCGATCATCGACCTGCAGGACAAGATTCAGAATGAGGGGACGATATTAGGGCAGGAGTTCGACATGGCATCGCGGCAGCAGCCGAAGCGTGCGTTAGTGGAGTTGCCGGTGTTAGGGCAATCGCCAACGTTTGTTCGACCTCCGTTGGAAGTTCGTCGATAGGTCGAGAGCAAAACAGTAGGACGCGAAGCTGACGCGGTGCGCGGTCAGCGTAGGGGGGGTGGGATGATTACTGGACGTGCGGTCGACGCCTTGACCGCTCGATTTCCCGGCGTGCAGTCTGACGAATTCCGCGGTCAAGCTCGCGTTGTCGTCCATCCTGATTCGCTGCATGACGTGTTGGCATTTTTGCGGGACGAGCATCAGTTCCAGCTGCTGATTGACATCACCTGTGTCGATTATCTGCATTATCGTGATGCGACGGACCGGTATGGCCTGGTCTATCTCTTGGCGACTCTCGAGCAAGGGGCACGTGTGACCGTGCGAACGTGGCTCAACGACCCCGACCCCGTGATCGCGACGGTGACGGATTTGTGGTCGGGAGCGGATTGGCTGGAGCGCGAAGTATGGGACATGTTTGGGATCGTATTTGTCGGGCATCCCGATTTGCGGCGGATCCTGTTGCCTGACCAGTTCACGTCGCATCCCTTGCGTAAGGACTACCCGCTGCAGGGGCGTGGGGAACGGCACAATTTTACCGCGATCCGACGCGGGGAAGCGTAATCCGGAAAGGGGACGATAGCCAACATGCCGCTCACGATCGCATCCGCCGAATCGGCACATCAAGACGAACGCGACTATCTCTGGACGCTCAATTTCGGCCCCCAGCACCCAGCAACGCACACGACGTTGCGGTTGGTATTGAAGTTGGATGGTGAGCGAGTGGTCGATGCGGTACCCGACATTGGCTATCTCCATTCCGGGTTTGAGAAGATCGGCGAACATCTGGACTACAACCAGTACGTCACCGTCACCGACCGGATGAACTACATTTCGCCGATGGCAAACAATGTGGCATGGCACGGTGCCGTTGAACAGCTGATGGGCATCGAACTGACTCGACGCTGCCAATACATCCGTGTCATCATCTCCGAATTGGCGCGCATTAGCGACCACTTGCTGTGTGTTGGCGCCATGGGCCTGGACACGGGAGCCTTTACGTTCTTTTTGTATGGTTTCTACCAGCGCGAACGGATATATGACATCTTTGAGTCGTTGTGCGGCGCGCGGTTCACCAACAGCTACACGCGAGTTGGCGGCGTCATGCACGATATGACTCCTCTGACCATCCAAAAAATCCGCGACTTTCTCCACGATTTTCCCAAGACTTTGGATGACATGGAGCGACTGCTCAATCGTAATCGCATCTTCGTCGATCGCACGAAAGATGTCGGCGTACTCACGCGCGACGAAGCCATCCAGCGTTGCACGAGCGGCCCCATTGCCCGTGCCAGTGGCGTGACACGTGATTTGCGCAAGGATGAACCGTATCTGGCGTATGCCGATTTCGATTTCCGCGTCTGTTGTGCGCAGGCCGGTGACTGCTTTGCCCGCTACTACGTCCGCATGGCGGAGATGCATGAAAGCCTGAAGATTCTTCAGCAGGCGATCGAGAACCTCCCTGCCGGTCCGGTTAACGTCGGGATCGACGAACGGGCGCACCTGCCAGACAAGAGCCAGGTCTACCAAACGATCGAAGGGACAATCACGCATTTTGAAATGGTGATGAACAACCGCGGAATCAAGGTGCCATCCGACGAAGCGTACGGGGCGGTCGAAGCGCCCAACGGCGAATTGGGGTTCTACGTCGTCGGCGATGGTTCCGATGTCGCCTATCGCGCCCGCTGCCGTCCCCCTTCCTTCATTCACTTTGCTACGTTCCCCCACCTCATTCGCGGCCATACGCTCAGCGACGTCGTGGCCGTTCTGGGAAGTCTCAACATCATCGCTGCGGAACTGGATCGGTAAGTTAACGATGAACACGACAACCATTTCGACCGATGGCCCGGTGCTGACGCCCGCGATGGTGGAGCAGATCAAGGCGTTTTTTCCGCGTTACCCCTCCCGGCAAGCGGTGACTTTACCGGCGCTACATGTCGTCAACGAACATTTGCGGCACGTGCCGTTGCAGGCCGTCGTGGAGATTGCCGAGTTGCTCGAATTGGCACCGGCTCAGGTACAGGACACGCTCAGCTTCTACGGCTTCTTTAAGCAAGACGCCCCCCACGGCGAAACTCGAGCTTGGGTCTGTCGCTCTGTCAGTTGTGCCATTCGCGGCGGCGAAGCGGTGCTCGATCACATGTGCCAGCGGCTCGGCATTCATCCGGGCGATACCACCGATGACGGAAAACTGACGCTGGAATTCGGCGAATGCCTGGGAGCCTGCGAGTTTGCCCCCTGTATGCTCGCTGGTGACGATTTGGTGAAGAACTTGGACGAACTTAGCGCCGACAAATTTCTCGATACACTGGGGGTCGCGCCCTCGTCCAAAAAGAACAAGCCGTCGCTTACCGACGAGAAGAAATAGGAAGAGGACAAACTGTGGCCGAATATTACGAGCCGGTGTTGCTGGCGCAAGTCGGTAAACCCGATAGTCATACCCGAGCGGTCTACGAACAAGCCGGTGGGTACCGGGCACTCCGAAAGGCGCTCACCGAAATGTCGCCGCTGGATGTGATCGAAGAAGTGAAGACCAGTCGGCTGCGCGGTCGCGGCGGTGCAGGGTTTCCCACTGGGTTGAAATGGACCTTTCTCCCCAAAGACCATCCAGGTCCGATCTATTTCTGTCTGAACGCTGACGAAAGCGAACCCGGAACATTCAACAACCGGATCATCATGGAAGACGATCCCCATCAGATGTTGGAAGGTCTGATCATCAGCTCCTACGCCACTCGGGCCACGACGGCGTACATCTACATGCGGTTTGAGTATCCGCTCGCCTATCGGCGGATGCAGGCGGCGATCGATGAGTGCTATGCGGCTGGTTATTTGGGAAAGGATATCTTGGGGAGTGGTTACAGTCTGGACATCTACATTCACCGTGGTGCCGCGGCTTACATCTGTGGTGAAGAGACGGGGCTGATCGAAAGCCTGGAGGGGAAACGCGCCTGGCCGCGTATAAAGCCGCCGTTTCCGGCTGTGGAGGGGGTATTTCGCAAGCCAACCGTCGTAAACAACGTCGAAACCTGTGCCTGCGTGACACACATTATTGCTCGGGGCGCCGCCTGGTTTCAATCGATTGGTGTGTCGCCCGATCCCAACAATCCACGTGATGCCGGCAGTCTTGGCCCTAAGCTGTACTGTCTGAGTGGGCACATCGAAAAACCGGGGTGCTACGAAGCTCCGTTGGGAATTACGGTCCAGCAATTGATCGACCGATTTGGTGGCGGAATCTGGAAGGGTCGGAAGGCGAAAGCTGCCATTCCCGGTGGCATTAGCATGGGATTGTTGCGGGCCGACGAATTCGATTGCCCATTGGATTTCAATGGTCCCAGCAAGTACGGCTGTCTGGGCTTGGGAACCGCCGCGGTCGTGGTACTGGACGAAACGGTCAGCATCGTCGACTTTCTCCACAACAGTGCTCGATTCTTCGCCCACGAAAGTTGCGGACAGTGCACTCCGTGTCGGGAGGGGACGAGTTGGGCGTTGAAGATCCTGGAACGGATCAAGGTTGGCCGCGGTCGATTGGTGGACCTCGACTTGTTACTTGAAATCGGCGACACGATCGGGATCATGCCGGGAACGACGATCTGCGGTTTGGCGGACGGAGCGGCATGGCCGCTGAAAAACGCGATTCGGAAGTTCCGTGACGAGTTCGAGACCTACATTCGTGAATCGAATCCCGGCGGTTACGGCGACACGACGCCGGTACCGTCGCTGTCGCTTCAGGAACTGACGCTGCTTGGTAGCCACTAACGAAAAGAATCTTGCATCATGCCAACTGTAATCGTCAATGGACAAGAGATTGAGATCGGGGCCAACGAGCGGCTGAACGGCATTCAGGTTGCGCGGCGGGCGGGGGTGGATGTGCCGCATTATTGTTGGCATCCCGGGTTGTCTGTCGTTGCCAGTTGCCGCATGTGCCTCGTCGAAACGGGCCGCCGCGATCCGGAGACGGGGCAGATTTCGATGCTTCCGAAAGTGGTGCCGGCTTGCCAGACCCCGGCGACCGACAACACCGTCTTTGTTACGGACAGTGACAACGTGAAGGCCGCTCGGGCGATGGTGGAGGAGGACCTGCTGATTCGTCATCCGATCGATTGTCCGATTTGCGACAAGGCAGGCGAATGTTACCTGCAGGACTATCATTTCGAACACGGGCGCGCCGAACGGCGGGCTGATCTGAAGCCGTTTACGAGCCGTCGCCGCGACATGGGAGACACCGTCACCCTGTTCGTCGACCGTTGCGTGATGTGTACGCGTTGCGTCCGGTTCACGCGTGAGATCACGGGGACCGCGGAACTGATGGTGATCAACCGCGGCGCGCATGAAGAGATCGATGTTTTTCCGAATCATCCGTTGTCCAACAAGATGAGCGGCAACGTTGTCGATCTCTGCCCAGTGGGGGCCTTGGGGGATCGTGATTTTCTCTATTCGCAACGTGTATGGTTCATGAAAAAACACGAAGGGGTGTGTGCGGGGTGCGCCACCGGATGCTCCACTTACGTGGAAGAGAATCAGGATCAGATCTATCGACTGAAGCCACGAGAGAACCCGCATGTCAACAAGTGGTGGATGTGTGACGAAGGTCGATATGGTTTCAAGCACATCCACAGCGAGCATCGCGAATTGTTGCCGCGTCGGCTGGGGGACAATGGAGAGTATGGAACGGCGGATTGGTCGACCCTTACCGGATCGCTGATGGCCGATTTGCAGCGGGCAGGGCGGCTGGCGGCATTGGTGTCACCGCATTTGACGGTTGAGGAAGCATACTTGTTGTGCAAGTTGATGCGCGAGATTGATCCCGAGGCGTTATTGGCGGTGGGGCCGATTCCGGTCATCGGCAGCGACGAAGTTTTCCCCAACGGTTTCGCGATTCGTGCAGAAAAGTGTCCCAATCGTCGCGGGGTCGAGGCGATTGTCGCTGGTTTTAACCGCAGTGAAAGTGGTTGGCGTGACGTTTTGACGCAGGTCGCCAACGGAGCGGTCCAGGGGGTGTGGGTCAGCGGTGGATACAAGCACGACTGGTGCGACGCAGCAACGGCCGACCAACTCTCTTCCGCGTCACTATTGGTCGTCCAAGATTTGTTTTCGTCGCCAGCCTGGGATGTGGCGACGTACCAGTTGCCGGCAGCGGGGTTTGCAGAGAAGGATGGTTCGTTCGTCAACGTGGCGGATCGGTTGCAATCCTTCCGTTGGGCGATACGACCACCGTCGGGGGTGTTGCCCGAGGGCCATCTGTATTGGCGCATGTTGGGACGTAACGGACTGTATCGGTCGCGCGTCGTGCTGGATGAGATTGCACGCGACTTTATTTACTTCTCAGCGGCAATGGAACCTGTTCCAGCGGTTGGCGTGGACTTGAAAGTAAATCAGCTGGCGGGGGTTGCGGCATCATGAATCAGGTGTTGATCGTAGCATTGGTGAAGATCGGCGTGTTGGTCGGTGGCATCATGACGGCTGCCGCTTACTTTGTGCTGTTGGAGCGGCGGGTTGCCGCGTGGATTCAGGATCGGCACGGTCCGAATCGGGTCGGCATTCCGCTGACGAAGATCCGGCTGTTTGGTTTGGGGCAACCGTTGGCGGACGGTTTGAAGATGATATTGAAAGAGGAGTACACGCCAGCGCACGTTGACAAAAGGCTGTTTCTACTGGCGCCGATCGTGATTCTGACGGCCGCCTTGGCGGTGTACGCCGCAATCCCCTTTGGTGACAGGATACCGGCATTGCCCGGGGCCGGTATCGATGCGCCCATTTCGCTGATTGTCGCACCTCAATTGGACGTCGGTCTGATCTACATCTTTGCCTTGTCGAGCATTGCCGTTTACGGAGTGATCCTCGGTGGTTGGGCGAGCAACAGCAAATATAGTTTCTTGGGAGGGTTGCGATCGAGCGCCCAGATGATCGCCTATGAGTTGCCCTTGGGTTTGGGGATTCTCGGGGTCGTCGTCGTTTCCTCCTCATTGCGTTTGGATGATATCATCAACGCGCAGGCCAGCAGTGGATTGTGGTTCGCGATTACTCAACCGTTGGGGTTCATGGTATTCGTCGTGGCGGCGTTTGCCGAGGCGGCTCGCTTGCCGTTTGACTTGCCAGAATGCGAACAAGAACTCGTGGGGGGATATCATACCGAATACGCCGGGATGAAATTGGTGTTATTCCTCGTAGCGGAATTCATTCACATGATCACCGCTTCGTTCCTGATCGCGATCATGTTCCTGGGCGGCTGGCACTTATGGGGAATCACGGGAACAGTTGACTCGCCGATTACCTGGTCTTTGGCAATCCTTCGAATCGCGGTCCTGATGGCCAAGATTTTTGCGGTGATCTTTTTCTTCATGATGGTGCGTTGGACGTGGCCGCGTTTTCGCTTTGACCAGTTGATGTCCTTGGCGTGGAAAGTGATGCTGCCGTTGGGAATCGTCAATCTAGTGGCGGTGGCGGTACTGACGGAGATGGAGCATATCGGCTGGCTGGGTGCCCACGGCGCGATTTGGGTGTGTCTGGCCGGCTGGGCAGTGGCCCTGTTGGGATGGATGGGGGTGGCGATGATCGGTCCGTTGGTCACCGACAATCGACCACGGTTGGACATGCGCCCCTACGAAGTGGATCCGCAACTGTAGTAAGAAGGTGTTCACAATCAATGAAAGTTGACGATCAATGAAAGTTGACGATCCAAATATCAAGTGGGTGAGCGAGCCGCAGTTGGGGCTTGCCGGACGCATGTATTTGCCACTGATTGTCGGCGGTTTAACGACAACGGCGCGGCATTTGATCAGTCCCAAGGTCACGGTCAGCTATCCCGACCAAGAGCCGGAGATCAGCAATCCAGAGATCTACCGTGGCGTCCACCGGCTGAATCGCGATGGTCAAGGACGCGTCAAGTGCGTGGCATGTTTTCTGTGTGCCACGGCATGTCCGGCACATTGCATCGACATTGTGGGAATCGAAAGCCCTTGGGAAGATCGTGAGAAATATCCGGAGAGTTTTACGATCGATGAGCTGCGGTGTATCTACTGCGGGATGTGCGAAGAAGCGTGTCCCGTCGACGCGATCGAATTAACGAGCCTTTACAATCTGACCGGCCGCAGTCGCGAAGAAATGGTCTTCGATAAGGAAAAACTGCTCAGCGTCTACGACCAGACGAAGGATAAAGAGCCGATGCGGTCGCCACGGCTGGGAGGGACCGTATAATGTTCGACACGATAATCTCAGTGGCCCAGCATGATGTCGTGGGCAATAGTGCCTCGACCTGGCTATGGCCGTGGGCCGTCTATGCGGTCCTTCTGGTTGCGTTTGGCTATGCCTTTGCGCAGAAGAATTTGCGGTGGCTGCGAGTCCTAGGGGGGGTGGGGTTGCTGTTGTTGGCCGGCCACGTCCTCTATCACGAAGTCCCCTGGAAATTGCTGTCGAATCGGATTGTTGACGCGAACAGACCGTTAAACCGCGTGCGACTTGGTTGCTTGCTATCGGCGGTGGGGATTTGGTTGATGTTGCCACAATGGCGGTCGGCCGTTGTCCAGCGCATGGGCGTTCCGGCTGCGTTTGCCGGGATCGCCATGTTGATGTCGTTGTTGCCCAGCATGGGTGATGTGGGCGTGACCGTGCTTTGGTGGGTTCTGGCGTCGCTGACGATTGTCAGTGCTGTTGCGACGGTGACGTCGCGCAGTCCGGTGTATTGCGCGATTTGGTTTGCCGTCACACTGTTGGGGACGGGGGGCCTGTTCATGGTCAATGGAGCGCAGTTCTTGGGCGTAGCGACGGTGGCCGTATATGCGGGTGCGATTGTCGTGACGTTTCTGTTCGTGTTGATGTTGTCGCAGCCTGAAGGGCACGCCTACTACGATCGGATCAGTTGGGGTGCGGTGCCATCGTTGCTCGCCTGTCTGGCCGGTGCGTCGCTCGTCGGGGTCGTCCTATGGTCGACGTTGCACCTGCAGATCGAATCACCGACCACCGATCGGGCGGCTGGCGTGCTGGCAGACACTCATGTCGCCACACTTGGCGGCTTGTTGTTTTCCCGGTACATCATCGGTGTGGAAGTGGCCGCTACGTTGTTGCTGGCGGCACTTGTGGGAGCGGTCGCCATCACGATGGTCGGGAATGCTCAACGCTCCCGAGGAGGGAGCTTGATCGATCGCGTCCTATCGCAGCCGGGGGGAGAAGTTCGACGATGAACGATGTCGCTATTCTGCAGAATTGCTTGTTTGTCGGTGCCGTCTTGTTTAGATTGGGCGTTGCCGGATTCCTCACGAGACGCAATCTGATCGTG
>JAGQPD010000512.1 GCA_020426865.1 Planctomycetales bacterium | reverse complement strand
CTTCTATGCCGTGACATTTGATGAAGACGACAATACGTCGTACGGTGGTATCTACCTTGCAGTTCCGATCCCAGAACCAACATGGATGTGGCAAGGAATTGTTACATGCGCGATCGCAACTTTTGCGTATCGAAGCAAACATCGCGGGGTCGGCACAGTCACTCCTGCCAATCGGCCGTAAGAACTGCGAGTTTGCAGGTCATTTCGCGTAGTTCACCAGTACCGAAAGAACGCAATCCGCGGCGACGCTCGTGCTTGCCGACGCGGATCGCTGTAGGCTGACTGCCAGACGGTATGTTTCCGTGAACACGTCAGGATCAATCGCGCGTTCGCAAGAACGTGGCCAGCAATTTCGTTGCGAACTCACATCCGGACGACTCGCAGTCGTCCAGCATGTCTCCCGGGTCGTGTTCGTCTGCGAAGAAATTGCTTCCGACGTTGCCGCTGAGCTCGAACTTGATCTCGTGTCGTCCGTGGCCGTCGCAGATCTTCGTGACTCCGAGCAGCAGTTTCGTTGCCTTGGAAATGACATTGGTCGCATCGGCTTATCTTCGCCGGGAAATGAAAATCGTGAATTGGATATCCTCGTATCGCTCTCCCTTGCACTGATAGGTTTCCGGTGGTCGCCAATTGGTAGGTTTTGGTTTACCGTGTTGTCGGAATACGGCTGGGGACAGCCGTGCAACATTACGTTACCCAGCTGTCCTCAGCTGGTCCGACGGTGCCGTGCCGTGCCGCGTGCAGCAAGTACGGCTGGGGACAGCCGTATAACATTAATACGTCCTGACGCTCGGCTTGGTGAGACGGCTGCAGATTCTCGTTGCGTCGCGGTGGCAACATTTTCCGTTAGTTTCTCCCAATGAGCTAAAGCTTCCCTTCGATTCCGAAGGGTTCCATTGCTTACGTCTGGCTGCGGAAGCACCTGCGTTTCGTAGAACTCACGGAGTGTCATTTTCCTGAGCTTCGCGTTTGTATTGTTTCTGCCCTCGTAGACATAACCATGACCCATTGTGAAGAACAATTTAAAAGTTTTCCCCATGATGATGGGGACGACTTTTGAAAATCATATTTGTCGATCCAACACGCTGGGGCGACACCTCGTCGGACGGCGGGGCCCGTGGGATAGGACCCATGACGGGGGGCCGTGTAACGAATTGTGCGGCCCCAGATTCGTGTTCGTGGCCCCATGCGACCAGGAGCCACCTTTTGACAAATCGCGTTAGCGAGCATTTGGTACAACCTGAAGCGACATGCCGCTTTCTTGGCATTTTGGCCGTCGCCAACCTCGCTGATTGGTCGCGATTCGACGCGTCGGTGTCGCCGGTTCGCTCGCCGGCGGTCATCGATCGCCGGAAACTCGGCATTCGAGCAATCGCGATTCGCAGACGGGGCGCTTGTCGGCCGGCGGTAGGAGTCGCAATGACGGTGAATGGTGCTCATCGATCGTCCTCCTGATCGACGAGTTCCTGTGAATCGTGAATTAACGCGATAATTTCATCGCGAAGAGATTCAGGAAGTTGGGGCCATGCCTTGACGAGAATCGCCAGCTGTTCGTCAGGTGCACCACCTGTTGCACCACCTTTTTGAAAAGTGCGGTTTTGCTCAGTATTTTCGCCGTCGTTCGAATCCTGTCGGGCGTACTGGACTTACGATGATTGCCGGTCGTCGTGTTACACTTCCTGATACACAACGTCGGCTAACGTCATTCACAACGTCTTCACCACAAGGCCCGAAGTGAGCTGCAACCACGCTTCGGGCTTCTAGTCAAACCCTGCGGTCTGCTGAGCTGGTTTTCCCCATCAGTTTTGACCGGAGGGTTTTTCTATGCCCAGACAACCAAAGCCATTTGGCCTGCTGACCCGTGTTGGCCATCGCTGGGCCGAGTGATAACGCTGGGGACACGGCTGGAGCTATGTGGTGATGGTCGAGGGGTCCGATAGTGCCTTCGTCACCACGTGTCGCTCTTCCACGCCGGTCAGTCGTTGATCGAGGCTCAAGTGCCGATAGCTCAGGCGAGTATGATCGAGCCCCATGAGATGCAAAATCGTGGCATGCAGGTCGCTCACGTGGCAGCGTTCTTCTACTGCCTTGAATCCTAGATCGTCGGTTGCGCCGATCACCTGGCCACCCTTGACACCAGCACCGGCTAGCCACATCGAAAAACCGTGCCAATCGTGATCACGACCCGGCTTGCCAACTCCTTCACTCGTGGGAGTTCGACCAAATTCACCACCCCACACAAGTAGCGTCTCGTCCCACAATCCAACGCGCTTTAAGTCCGTGATCAACGCGCCGATCGGCTTATCGGTTTCCGCGGCGTGCGTCTTGTGGTTCGTGATGCAATCCGTGTGACCATCCCACGTATTTTCGATATGTCCACCCCCCGAATAAAGCTGGATATACCGCACACCGCGCTCGATCAGCCGCCGAGTGATGAGGCATTTTCGTCCGAAATCAGCCGTTATGGGTTCGTCAATCCCATACATGACGCGTGTCGATGCGGTTTCATCGGAGAGGTCGACGACTTCGGCAGCTTCCGTTTGCATGCGGAATGCGAGTTCATACGATTCAATTCTCGCTGCCAATTCAGTGTCTTCCGGACGCAGCTTGAAATGCTCGTCGTTCAAAGCCTTCAATAGATCAAGACTGCGGCGCTGGGTTCGCTCGGTTGTTCCCTGGGGTGTCGCGAGGTCAAGCAGCGGCGAACCAACACTGCGGAACAGTGTTCCCTGATAAGCGGCCGGCATGTAGCCAGCCGACCAGTTCGACGCACTTCCAATCGGACCTCCGCGGGGATCGGTCATCACCACAAAACTTGGCAGGTTCTCGTTCGACGTCCCCAGGCCGTAACTGAGCCACGCACCGACGCTGGGTCGACCAATGAAAATGCTGCCGGTATTCATTTGCAGGCAGCCCGAAGCATGTGCCGCCGTATCGGCGTGCATCGATCGAATCACGCACAAATCGTCCGCATGCTGCGCAGTGTTCGGAAAGAGACTGCTGATCTCCAAACCGCTTTTCCCATGACGCGTAAACTCAAACGGCGACTTCATCAAATGGCCGATCGGTCGCCCGTTCGAACCGACTTTGGCGTCCCCCGTGTATGGTTCGCCATCATGCCTGGCAAGAGCCGGTTTTGGATCGAACGTATCGACCTGACTCGGACCACCATTCATGAACAAGAAGACGCAGTGCTTTGCTTTGGCAGGGAAATGAGCGGGCCTCGCAGCCAGCGGCGATGTTGTTGTCTCGGCTGCATTCAACAAATCGATCAGTGCAAGTCCCGCAAACCCGCCCCCTACCTGCCAGAGGAACTCGCGTCGAGTCTGCCCGCAAGGCGTGCGATTGGGTACGAAACGGAACATGTCAATCACTCCGGATATACGAACTCATTGAGGTTCATGATCACGCGGCACACCTCTTCGAGCGATTCGTCGTTCAGAAAAGCTTCCATCTTCGCTTGTTCGACGGCGGTTGGCTCACGGCACAGCGCCAAACGCCACGCGCGTCGAATTTGTTGCTCGGTGTCGTCACCCGCCTCATTGCGCAGCCTTTGAGCGAAAGCATGCGACTGCTGCTGCGTGAACTCGCTATTAAACAGCGTCAGTGCTTGAGGGGCGACGGTAGTAACCTGCCGCTGAGGACAACTGCACACGGTATCGGCCATGTCGAGCGTTTCGAACATCGGCACGATCAGTCCGCGTTTGGCGAATACATACACGCTCCGGCGCGAAGTCTCCGATTCGGCGGATGCTTTCCAGACACTTTCTTTGTCGGTATTCGCTTCGATCGCGGCCAACGGTATCGCGGGACGGAAGGCAGGACCGAAACGCTTGGAGTTCAACCGACCACTGACGGCCAGCATCGAGTCGCGAATCGCTTCCACTTCCAATCTTCGATAGCGGATCGGCGAATCGGCTGTTTTCCGCGACTGCCACGCACGACTCGTGAGGATCAATCGATGCAATTCCTTAAGCGACCATTGTGCGTCATGCATGAACCAGTGTGCCAGAAAGTCATGCAGTTCCGGGTGAGCCGATTTCGCCCCCATCAACCCAAAGTCGTTGGCGGTTGATACCAGACCCTCACCGAAATGCTGCTGCCAGACGCGATTCACAATCACGCGGGCCGTGAGCGGATTTCGCTCGTCCGCAATCCAGCGGGCCAAACCCAAGCGACGACCTGTTGTGCCTTTTTCCGTGACCGGAAACTCAGGTTGTTGCTCGACCAGGATCGCCGGCACAGCCGGCTCCACACGCTCGCCAGGACGCGTCGCGGACCCCCGCAACATGATGTGCGTCGCGGGAGCGTCTGCCGACAATTCCTGCCACGCATAGACGTTGGTGCCTTCGATCGTTCGCGTTAGCTCGGTGCGTCCCTCACGCGGCCGTGTCAATGGATTGAAGATTGCCACAAGGCTGTAGTAATCGTGCATGCTGAGCGGTTCGAATTTGTGGTCATGGCAGCGAGCGCACCCGATCGTTAACCCAAGAAATGCTTGCACGGTGTTGCTTATCTGTTCGTCAACGACATCCAATTCAAAGCGAAGACCGGTTCGCTCGTTCACCGTTTTGGGCCCCAGCGCGACAAACCCGGCGTCGATGATGCGCGCCGCTTTGCGCTGCGGATCGTCCGTCTTCATCAAATCGCCGGCCAACTGTTCTTTGATGAACTCGTCGTACGGCTTGTCGTCATTGAAAGCCGCGATCACATAATCGCGGTATCGCCAGGCATGCGGATAGAAGAAGTTGA
>JAGQPD010000511.1 GCA_020426865.1 Planctomycetales bacterium | reverse complement strand
GCAGTGATAGGGCCTGCCACTGATGATTGATCGCGTGAATGCAAACGGCCACGGCGGCGCGACGCGTGCTTCGATCACGGCGTGAATCGTCCAGTAACAGCCGCGAATGTTGGTACTCGCACGCTGCCAGTATCCCGTATGCTTGTGCCGGGGCTGGCGATTTTTTGATGATCTGTTCAGCGCGGGCCAACATCTCTCGACTACCGCGACGAATATCGTCATCCACCGCATCCGTCGCCAGGGCATCGCGTGTCGCCGTCCAAAGCTCCTGCACGGCTTTGATTTCATCCATTTCGACTGCGTCTTCTCCACGATCCAAAAGCAAACCATCGGGAGTCACGACGACCCGCGCCGTTTCATCGGAAAGCGTGCTTCCCTCTTGAAGGGAAAGCTGGCCGGCCGCATTTTTCAGCGACGCGAGGCTGCCCGTATTCATTGCGTCGTCCAAATAGAGGTTGGCCAGCATGCGTTGCGCGATGGCTAAGACCGATTGACCGTGGTCATCTTGGCGATCAGCATGTTCGCCAGCCTTGGCGAGTTCAAGAACCTCTCGTAGGACCCGTTCCGCCGCCTGCCGATTGTTTGCCGCCTGTTGCAGGTCACCAACCTTCGACTGTGCCTGGGACAGCAAGGTAAGGCATGATGCCCGAGATAATTGCAGGTAGGCAGCATGGGTGCGACCATTTCGTGAACGCTCAATCGATGTTTCCAGCCGCACGCACAAATCGGCCCACAACCCCGCGGCTGCCTCCCAGTCTTGGCTCTCCGTCTTGACGACCGCCCAAGTAGCGATGAACCATATGTCGTCATTCCACGCTTTTTCATCAGGTACCAAGACGTGATCTTTGAAAGCCATATTAACGTCACTACAACGATGGTCCAGTGACGCCCACAGCTGCTGTCGGACATTACGCGTATGGGGTTGTTGCTGATGCAAAAGCCACGACGACAAGCTGTGTGCGTATCGGTTGAGTGCATCGATCTTGGCGAAGGCAACAGCCAAGGCCACGACAGCAACGATCGCTACACTGGCCACCTGGTGGCGGAAGCACCACAGCCAGGCCCGACGAAGAACGTGCGGCCGGCGAGCTACGATTGGTTTTCCATCGAGGAATCGCTGGAGATCTTCGGCCAAATGCGAGGCAGTGGGATAGCGTCGCCCCGGCGTTTTCTCCAAACACTTCAAACATATCGTCTCCAGATCACGCGGTATTGCCGGACGCGTTCTGCGGGGAGCGATGGGGTCCTTATGCAGCACCAATTGGATCGTAGCGACCGGGCTGAACGATTGAAACGGCGCTTTGCCAGTGAGCATGCTATAGAGAATCCCGCCCAGACCATAGACGTCTGTCAGTTCGCTGATCGCCAGGCCGTCACCTCGTGCTTGCTCGGGAGCCATGTAGCCGGCAGTGCCGACAATCTGCCCGGTGCTCGTGGCACCCTGCGTTGCGTCGGCGAGCTTGGCAATGCCGAAGTCCGTGAGTTTCACTTGGCCGTGGTTATCGAGCAGCACATTGTCGGGCTTGAGATCCCGATGGATGATGCCGTGCTTATGTGCGTGCGTCACGGCCTTTGCCAATTGCATCGCGCGCTCGGCTGCCAGGGCAAAGGGCAAGTCGCCACGGACAAGCTGCAAGGATAGCGTGCCTCCCTCCATCAGCGGCATCGAGTAGTATGAATAGCCATCAACCTGGCCAACTTCCAATAATGGCACGATGCCTGGATGATTAAGTTTGGCGACAGCGCGAATTTCGCTATGGAACCGCCGCATGTGTTCTGCACTGCCGACGCTTTCCGACCGAATCGTCTTTAGAGCCACAACGCGATCAAGACCTAACTGGCGTGCACGATAAACCACGCCCATGCCGCCACTGCCCAACCTGGCCAGCAATTCATAGTTGCCCATCCGGCGTGGCAGATGCTCCTCCTCCACTGCGTCCAGATCGCGCTCACGACTGTCGCGTTGAGAATTTTCTGGAAAATCCGACGTGGGATCGATGCTCGTCATGCCACAATGCGTCCGTCAAGCCAAAAATATTTCCGATCCGCCCCATGCCGACTCTTGGCAGATCACGCTGCAAACGGTCCAATAGCTATTCTAGTCTCAATCGTCAGCTTGACACACTCGTACGTGATCAAACCACATTTTCTCCAATCGGAGGTACACGCGATGACGTCGCTGCTTCGATCGATCGGTATGGGCATGATATTCATCACGTTGAGTACAGGCCCCGATGCCCACGCCGAACGATTCCAATTCAAGGGCGAAGAACTTGCCACACGACTTTCCGTCGGCTACGCCGTCCGCGTGCTGGACATGAATCAGGACTCCAAACCAGACATCGTCATCGTCGATAGTAAACGATTTCTGTGGCTGGAGAACCCAAGCTGGACCGAGCACGTCATATTTACGGAAGACAATGCGTCATTCGACAACGTTTGTTTCGCGCCCCACGATGTTGACGGCGATGGCCGTGTCGATTTTGCCGTGGGGAGAGACTGGCAATTCAATAATACCCGCGATGGTGGCGTCATCGGCTGGTTGCAGCAGCCAGAGAAGGGCGACGGCGTTTGGCGATTTCGGCAAGTGGCGACCGAACCGACCACGCATCGCATGCAGTGGTGCAACATTGACGATGACCCAGCGCCGGAGTTGGTCGTGGCGCCACTGAAGGGTCGGGATACGACCGCGCCCGATTTTGGAGAGAACGGCGTGCGGCTGATGGCGTACGACATACCGCCTGATCCGGTGAATGAACCGTGGCCCGCCCGAGTACTCAACGACCAGTTGCACGTCATGCACAACTTCTGGCCAGGTGATTTCGATGACGATGGCAAGCCGGACATCTTGGCTGCAAGCTTCGAGGGAGTTTCGCTGTTGCGTCGTGTGGACGAGGCGAAATGGCATGCGACTTTTCTGGGAGCCGGCGAGCAGCAAACCGCCCCCAATCGCGGCAGCAGCGAGATCAAATCCGGTCGATTATCCTCCGGACAAAAATACATCGCGACCATCGAGCCATGGCACGGGCACGAGGTTGTCGTCTACTTGCCGCCTGAAGAGGGAACCCCACCCGGCGAATTCTGGAAACGCCATATGATCGACGACGATCTGAAATGGGGCCACGCAGTCGCCTGTGCCAATCTGGATGACGACGACGATGAAGAACTGATCATTGGCGTACGCGACCACAAAGACAATACGTGGCGCAGTGGTCTGCGAATCTATGACCCCCTGGACGAAGGTGCCAAATGGAAGCGGGTGATCGTCGACCCGGGTGGGGTGAACATCGAAGACTTGGACGTTGCCGACCTGGACGGCGACGGCCACTTGGACATTGTGGCCGTCGGTCGACAATCCCATAAGGTGAAGATTTATTGGAACCGACCATAGCGTCCGCGCGGGACGTCCATCGGTGCCTGGTTCACGACCAGTAACAACGGCGATTGGCTACTTCCTTCGCCGTAATATCCACGGAAGTGTCAGAAACACCAGGACCATGCTCGCGGGTTCCGGTACCGATGCGGCCGCACCAACTGCTCCATTGGCGCCAGGAAAATTATCTTTCCATTGGCGGAAGTCGTCGAAGTCAACGATGCCGT
>JAGQPD010000510.1 GCA_020426865.1 Planctomycetales bacterium | reverse complement strand
GGATCACTCACTCAATCTTCCGATTTGTCATCGCAACCTTATGGAAACCAATCCTTATCAGGCGCCCGCAAACACCGATGCCTTCCCGGCAGATTTCACCGAGCAGGCCGTCGGCGAGCCGGGAATCTGTCAACTTTGCGGAGTGTTTCAAGGCAGCAAGAAACCCCAACAGTTGTATGGGCAACCCGTTTGCCGCAAATGTTATTGCAAGTTTATCAATCGAAGACAAGCCAGCTACATCCTTGATAGCGTTTTCTGGAACGTCGCAATCGGAGTCGCCAACATGGGGCTGGGGATTGCCCTCGTGGCATCAAATCTCCAGGATTCCTTTGTTGGCACGGTTGCTTCATTTTTTGGCTGGATCATGTTGCCTGTCTTCTTGGTAAAGGACGGATTCTCCGGTTACTCGCCCGGAAAGTTGATATGCGGCGTCCGTGTCATCGACCGAGAGTCGGGTCGGCCATTGGGATTTGTCGCATCACTGATGCGGAATGTGCCGCTCATTATTCCAATTGTTCCGCTAATCATTGCATTTCAGTTGAACAAAGGTTATCGATGGGGAGACAGGTGGGCGCGGAGCAAGGTGATCTGGAATAAGTACGCAGATCGCCCCGTTTTTGCCAGGGAATTGATACAAAGCGAATGAAGTCAACGCTACAACGTTGCTACTTCACTTTCGACGCAGTGATGTGGAAGACCGAATAGCATTTGCCGTCGGGTGCGTGCCATGGACGGATATTAAAGACTCCTTCGACGGTCACCGGCCGCGACGAAAATGCAGCCGCGGCACCCTCTTCCATATCGATCCAGCAATTGTGGAAGAGCTTGGCACCCGGGCCGAAACAACAAATCTGATTGTCGCGAATCAGCACGAACTGCTTGATTCCCTTGAGCGTAAACACGGACGTATCGAGCATGAACCCACGCAGGATGACCTGGCGGCCATCGAGATCCTGAATCTGTTCAGTGAGCAAGTCTACCTGGAAGTCTTGATCCGGCTGGATGTCGAATTCCAGATCGTCGAATGTCAGGTCTCGCACGCCTCCGGCTCGAATCGTCATCCGAGGACGCGGCTTCGTTGCACCGGCATCGACGGTCGCACTGCTGCCTGCCGTCGTACTGTTGCCGGCTGTCACACCGCCAACCGCTGGATCGGGACTGGTGCCGGTGCTGTTATCCCAATTTGCCGGCGATTCGCCCACGGCCAGTCGGCTCTCGTCGTCGGCTTGCACGGGCCGGGGCGATACGTTCGCATCGCATCCCGCGATCGCTGCCGCTACCACCAGCAGCACAACCAGCCTGGTATTGCCCTGGAAACAATTCATTTTGTTAGGTAGTCCGCATCCAACTGATAATAGACTCCGTCCAAACCACTTACCGGTTTCTTTCTCGTGTCGACCTTCAATACCCCCCCCAGCTTAATCTTCGACATCGAGTATTTTACCCGGTGTGGATCGCGCAACGTAACTTCAATCATGTCCGTCAACTTGGGTTTGCCCCCAAAACAGCAAGTACCCATGTCCGGGACCAGCACAAACCGCTTCAGTGCTCCCCCTTTGTCGTAAGGATGGATGTAACCGGGAACAAAAACCTTCTGACCATCCAAATTCAATGCCGACGGTGAAATGGGCAGATCGGGACGATCGTTGGTGGGCTGCAAATCGACGAACGAAATTCGCTGGTAGCCTTCCGGCACCTCCGTGTAATAGGTGTACGCTGCGATGGACCCTACTGTTACTGCGGTGACTGTGGAGATAGCAAACGCTGCTTGCGATAAACCTCGCCCGGATACTTCGTCGCCATTTTTCGAGATGGACCAAAGCGCGTAGGCGCTCACAAATACCGCCGTGCAGGGAATTGCCAGCAACCCGTGAAAGGCAAACGCGACTAAAGAGATTAATGCCAACACAAACGCGACCACCGCAGCCACACTCAAGGCGCGATAGTTCTCGTAATTGACGGACTCGATATCTTGAAAATGGGGTTCCAGCTGTTCAACTCCGCCGGCACCCAACGGAACATCCGGATTGGTCCGATGTGTCATGTTGTTTGGTCTCGCTAATGTTCCCCGGCTGTCCCAGCCGTCCCAAAGTTCCCCGGCTGTCCCAGCCGTCTCACAAAAGTCCCCCGGCTGTCCCGGCCGTCGTGATTCGTCCCGCCTCGGCGCTCGGATTGCACCCGTCTGTTCCGCGCAACACCATTTCCAGCCGACGGACTTGGCATCACTACGCGTTCATCAGGCCAATCTAGCCCTGGGCACGCTTGGCGGCATACATGGCAAATGCCATCAATGCCGAACCGATCAGGACGATAGCTCCCACGATCCCCACTGCTCGAGCCGTCGGCGGCGCGGGCGACGATACGGCTCTTTGCTCTTTGGGGGCGTGCGAACCACTATCCAACATTGTAACCTCAACTGGTGCGGCCCCCGCTACGGCGGAATCGTGCATCTCGGAAACATTCTCCGCGGGATCGTTCTGGGCCAGATCCTTCGCAGCATCTACGCTACTATCCGTATTTTCGTTAGAGTTCCCGTCACTTTGACTTCCGTCGGCGACCTGGGGCTTGCCGGCGGCCGCTGCTGGGAAAGGCATAAACATGCTGGCTCGGCGAACGGCTTCGGCATCAATTTTGGCCAGTTCCTCCAGTTGCTGTTTTGCCTCGGGTAACGGACACGCCTGTAGATAGTTTACGATGGGAACCCGCACCCAGTTCGCTTCTTCTTGAGCATCTTTAAATAGGGTCACCAGTTGCGGGATGACCGACCAGTCCTCCCATCGCGCTAGATCGGGGATTACCAAGTCGGCCATCTGGGGCTTGGTCAGCACGAGCCGAAAGGCTTCCAGTATTCGCATGTGCGAGATTCGTTCGGTTTGCGTACCGTGAAAACGCAGTGCGAGGATTGCCGAATACGTGTCCGAGAATTCGGCATTGGAATTGTCCAACAACGATTCCTCAACTGCGGGCATTCCGTCGTCACCTCGTAGTGACAGATAACTGGCCACGAGGGCATCCAATCCTCCCTTGATCTGACGACGTCGCTCGACCTGCGGGTCATTCGGATCCGGTTCGGCCGCCTGTGGCACGGCCGTTACGAACCGAATCATTTCCTCCAGCATGTCCGCGTCTTCGCGCGTGCCGCAGATACCTAGCATCGTTAGGTATAGCTTGCGGCGCTCCGATGGCACCTGTGGGTCCTTGACCCAAGCGACAATTTGAGCACGATCCATCGATTCCCTAAGCGCGATCATGTCTTCGTACGGCGCCTTGGCGAATTCATCAAAGGCGTCGCGGCAAATCATCTCGTCTTGGTCTTCCAGATGTGTTTGGAAAAACTGCAGTCGACTGGGGTCTCGCGGCAATTCGCGAACTTCCTTCAAGTATTTATCGCAGCGGTCGGAAAGCCCGATAGGTGTCGACCAGATTAACTCGGGAGGATCGGCTGCCATCATCAAGTACTTGCGAGATTTGTCGGGCGTGCCGAAAAAGAAGATCTCAATGTCGGTCCCCGGCTTGACCCACTGTTCCCCTTTGAGAATCTCGGCCACCCGGAATCTGCACTTGGGAAGTGGTGCGTTTGAGTCTTCTGGAATCTTATCGGGCGCTTCCACCAACTCCGCATACACCACCGCGTCCATCGATTCCATTTCTTCGGCGAACGTTTGCGAAACTGCGCTGCAGAAGGGGCAAGCCGCCGCCTGTTGGGCTACGCTTGTTCCCCACATCGTGGCAACCACGATAGTGCCGATGTACCAAATCCACTGGCAAATGGGCGTCTTGGACATGAATCAATTCCTCATTGCGTAGACACTTGGGCAGAATCTACTTCCGCGATGTATTCATTATGGACTGGACGATAACGCGCGGGCAACGTCCGTTCGGTAGGCATATAGAGCTGGCAGTAGTCCTACGACAATTGCCAGCAAGATTAAACCAGGGACGAGCAGCAATTCGGCGGAGATCTCCCACCCCTGCTGCGTCGACCAGGCTGGATTTAATTCTATCCCGGGAGCGAAGTCAAAGACACCTATTTCCACACCGGTTTCGTTGGCAATGCGTTTGCTTGCCGCCAATCCGATCAACAAATGTCCACACATCCATCCTCCCAAACCGCCAGCAAGTGAGAGGATGATGGACTCAAGCAGCACGGTCAGCATCACCGTGCGCCGCCCCGCCCCCAAGGCCCGCATCACGGCGATTTCATGCTTTCGGTCGCTCATCGAATTGTATATGCTCACCAAGATGCTGACGCCCGATACAACACAAATCGTTATGGTGAACAGCAGCAGGACCATCTGCAGCGGTCGGACGAAGGTCTGATAAAGTGTTAGTATCTCGCTGATCGGCGAGACCGCTTGGGCCACTCGCCCTTCGTTGATCGTATTGACCAGCCCCCGCGACACCATCGGGTTGATCGTTCGCACGAGGATCGACGTTACTTCTCGTTGCGGTTCCGGCAGCGGCCGCAGCATTCGTCGCTCGGGTGTCAGGCGATGGTCGAATTGTGACTGGTCGAATTGTGACTGGTCACTCGTGGGCAACGCCAACTCGTCGGCCACATGGTCATGGTCAACCGGGGCCTCCTCGTCACTCCACGGTTTCCCACACAGCGGACACGTCTTTTGATAGTCGGTTTTGGCATGGTCTTTCAGTAAATAGAACCCTTCGATATTCACGAAGACGGCCCGATCGTTGGGCGTTCCCGAGTGCTTCAAAACACCAACGACGAAGAAGATATCGTGCGTGTCGCCGCTCGATCCGTGAGTTGGTGCAAATGTGTCACCGGTCTGCAGTCCGGTGACCTCTGCCACTTTGCTGCCGAGGACTGCTTCAAAGTAACCGTATTCTTTGCTGAACGACTGCAAATTTCGACCGCTGGCGAATTCATACTTGCGGCCGTTCTCCGCATCGTATTCAAATTCATCGAACAATTGCGGCGTGGTACCGACGACGCGAAAATTCTCGAAAAAGTCCCCCATGCACATCGGGATGGCGAATGATACCAAATCGCTGAATTCGCCCTTGCGTCCATCTTGCCGCTGATTGGCTGGCAGAAACTCCTTGTAAAAACTGTAGGGGATGTTTTCGACGGGCTGGCTCAGGTGGAACACGGTATTGAGAACCAACTGCAATTTGCCCCCTCGCGCCCCAACGATGACGTTGTAGCCGAGGCTGGCGTTGTTCTGGAACGATTCACTAACGATGCCCATGATCAGTAGGACGGAGACCACAAGCATCACGCCTAGTCCCATCGAAACCATCGTCAGCAACGACGCAACCCCTCGCTGCTGGATGCTGCGCCAGGCAATTCGCAATAGACTCATCAGTTCACTTTCGTATTGCTTTTACACGAACCAATTCGCATCGGACGCCAAAGTACGCGACAAAGTAGTTGCTACAACTATAGCAGATGTCGAGCTTTGATCTCCAGGTATCGATTCACCAGGGGAGCGGTCATGTCTTCCGGAAAGGCATCAATGGAAAGTACGCCATGATGCTGAAGGTCCGCAATCACTTCATGACGCCAGGTGATGATCTCGGCCGCCGCGGCACTGTCGTAAATTCCATGGGGCGAAGTGAGCGGACGCTCGACCGTGCCAAACAATGCGTGATCTCGAAGAAAGACCCCCAGTGGCAAGTGTTTTCCCACCGCGGCGCTAAGGTACTGCCGGACCTGATTAGCGTTTACTTCGTCGATGATATTCGTTGTCAACACGACCAACGATCGCTTGCGACAATGCGATGACAGATATAAAAATGCCTGGTCGTATCGCGATTCCACAAGTTGTGGAAAACGGTCAAAAGAGGCGTGAATCATTCGATTCATCTGGTTCAAGCCACCGCGGGGCGGCACGAATGAATGAATCCGATCGGAAAAACAGATCATGCCCACTGCGTCGCCTTGTCGCAACGCGACGTAACTGAGCATCAACATGGCATTGAGCGAATGATCCAATAGACTCAGCCCTGACGATTCGTTGGTCATCATTCGCCCACAGTCCACCAGAAAGACGACGCGTTGACTTTGGTTGGTTTGAAAGTCCTTTACCGTCAGTTTTCGGCGGCGAGCAGTAGTGCGCCAATCAATGTGCTTGAAGTTGTCATCCCGCGTATAGTCGCGAAGTCGTTCGAATTCGTTGTCCTGCCCGATCTTTCGTGTCCGACGGACTCCCACCAGACTCAGCCGATTCGTGCGCGCCAGGATCGCGTATTCCGCCAATTGCTTCATATCAGGATAAACATGCAACGTTGTCGATACCTGGTGCTGACGAAAATGCTGCCACATACCAAATCGGCTGAGCATCCGCAGATACACATATTGCAACTGAAAGGCGCCCCGTCGGCTCGCTCGCAAGTCATAACGCAAGGTCGCCCGACTGCGCGCCGGCAAGTGCAGCGGATGCTCCTTGGGATGGGCTGTGCAATCGAGCGGACAGTCGTCACGAACGGTAAGGGATGTGGGACGACGGCTCTGGTTGGTAAGCGTCAGGGTTACAGGATGGTCTTTTTGTAACGAAGCAACGCGTTGCGCCGAACGCTCGATCACCAACAACTTGCGTCGCGGCAATGACCAGATATCGACCAGCGCGATGGCTGCAATCATGAAGTCCGCCAAAAGGATCGCCGTTACAAAGTCAATTCGCTGTCCCATAACATGGACGAAGTCCGTTTCGAGGAACAGTAGTCCGCTTAAGAGAATTGGTATCGCCAACGTAACCGCCAGCCAGCGGGTGGGGAAAATCTTGCGTACCGCCGCCAACAAGATCAGCGGCCCAAAGATGCTCAACATGAGCACTTCAGGATGTTCCGCCAACCAACCAAGGGAACTCGATGTCAACTCGGACATAAGTTTCAAAGTCGAGGAACCTCCACGGAACGGATCAAATTGGTCAGCAAGTCATCCACACGATGCCCCTCGACCTCGGCCTCCGCCGTTAAAATGACTCGGTGTCGCAGCGCCGGGAGGGCGATTTGTACCACGTCGTCGGGAACCGCATAGTCGCGACCAAAGAATGCTGCCAACGTGCGAGCGCCTTGCATCAAGGCGATCCCCGCTCGCGGGGATGCCT
>JAGQPD010000509.1 GCA_020426865.1 Planctomycetales bacterium | reverse complement strand
TCGCAGAGAGCGCGGAGGAGAGGTAGGAAACGAGATCATGGCATTGGAAAACAATTCTCTGCGCTCTCTGAGCCCTCTGCGGTAACGGACGCGTGCGGCACCGCGGTCCAATGGAACCGCAGAGAGCGCGGAGGAGAGGTAAGAAACGAGACCGAGTCATCGGAAATCCAATCTCTGCGGTGTCCTTTCTGGTTTTATCTCGTGCTAGCGCATAGATTCGTCGGCGTCGTCGGCACGGTACTTGTTAATCAGACGTTGCAGGCCATCGACAAGCCGCTCCACATGGAAATTAATCAGCAAGCCAACTGGAAACCGCCCCAGCTTCAGGTACGATAGCAACTGCGCACGGTGCAATTGTGTGACTTCCTGAACGGCCTTCAGTTCCACGACTACGGCATCATCCGCCAAGATGTCAATGCGATAGCCAACATCGATGGTAATTGTGCCGTAGTGAACCGGCATCACTACCTGGCCCCTCGCGTTTACCTCTCGCGCGTGCAACTCGTACAGTAGGCACGCTTGGTACGCTGATTCCAGCAAGCCTGGTCCCAGCTCGCGGTGCACTGCGATCGCCGCGTCTACGATGTGTCCCGTCGTTTTGTTATAGTCCATTTCTAGCATCTCCTGTCAGCTGTCTTGTGTCGGCCCCGCACCGCAGGCGTGGTGCAGAGAGTTGCCACAGGAGTGTACAGTAAATGTATAGTACTGTCGAGATGCTATCAATCGCCGTCTGTATATTGGTCGGTATTGTTGGTGTCGAGCCGAATCGTGGCTCCCAACGGTAATGTCAGGTTGGGCCTTGCATGACCGCTAGGATAACCCTGCCAGACTGGGATCCCCAGATCGCCGAAATAGTCCGCGAATACTTCGTCGAGCGTCAGGCTGTCGTCGTGCGGGTCCCCGGTGCAGTCGGCAAAGTGTCCCAAGATCACGCCGGCAAGCTGTTTCAGGACCCCGGACAGGCGCAATTGCGACAGGTAACGGTCGACGCGGTAGGGACGCTCGCCGATGTCCTCCAAAAACAGAATCGCGCCACGCATGTCAGGCATGAAACGCGTACCAAGTAACGTGACAAAAACCGCGAGGTTCCCGCCCAATAGCCGCCCCTCCGCGGTCCCTTCAACAAGGGCGGTGCCGGACACAAGCTCCAGCGGTCGGGGCGCGTTGCCATCCCGATCATCGAAGATGCTGGGTGATTCCAGCTGCGACCAGAATGAATCGCACGTCTGTTGACACAGCTGGTCGACGCAACCCCATCCGTCCTGCGGATGGGGACTGTGGTAAGTCACGAAATTACATTGGGACGCAATGGCGGCATGTAGCACCGTGATGTCGCTGTATCCGGCAACTATTTTCGCGTTTCGCGATATCGTATCGAAATCGAGAAACTCCAGGATGCGTCCCGTGCCGTAACCTCCTCGAGCGCACAAGATGGCGCGCACGTCAGGGTCGGTGAAGGCAGACATTAAAGAGTCAGCACGTGCCCGATCGTCTCCCGCCAGGTAGCCACGTTTCGCAAATGGGTCGCCGCCAATTCGGATCCGGTACCCTCGGTCCCGCAAATATTCCAAGGACCGGGTAATCGAATCGGGATCGGGCGTACTTGCTGGAGCCACGATCGCGATCAAATCCCCCGTGCACAGCGGCTGGGGAAAGTGCGTCGGCCTGCAGTCCGCTGCGCCTGTCGTCGACTTGGTTTTCAATTCAAGCACTCCCGTGCGGGGGGACTCAGCGTTGCCCAAAATACAATAGGTAGCCAATGGCAATGGCGGCCGCCATTCCTGCCGCGTCGGCGATCAAGCAGGCAGGTAACGTATGTCGCATTTTCTTGATCTGAACGGCGCCGAAGTATACGGTGATCACGTAAAAGGTCGTTTCGGTACTCCCCATCATCAGCGACGCCGTCAGGCCTAGAAAACTGTCCGGACCGTGTTCCGTCATCGTGCTAACCAGCAACGCCCGCGAACCGCTCCCGGTAAGCGGCCTTGTCAATGCCAGTGGCAACAGCTCCAGCGTGTCGGCGTAATCACCCCAGCCGATCCGCGTGAGCAGCCATTGGCCGGCCCATTGGATATCGCCAAACAGCTCGCTCGCCCGAAACACGTTAATCACGAACAGCATCGCAACCAAGTATGGGATAATCATGACCGCTACGTCGAAGCCCTCCTTCGCGCCACTGACGAACGATTCGTACAGCGGAACCCTTTTGATCGCCCCCCAGACGACGATCAGCAGGATCACGAACGGGATGGTCCAGGCGCTGATCAGTTCCATCGTATAAAAGAACATTTGCATTCGGTCATTCTCCTCTCGATAGCGACTCATTGGCCGTCGTGAGTGCGGTGATGGTCCGCGGACGGTCGGCGGAAAACCGCTTTGTACGTGCCAACGCTTTTACTGCGACAATGGCGACGATCGTGCTTACACAGGTCGCAAGGATCATTCCCGCCATTGGGCGAGTCGCATCCGAGCTGCCCGCGGCGGCTCGCAGGGCGATGATCGTTACCGGTACTAATGTCACGCTGCTGGTGTTAATCGCCAGAAACGTGGCCATGGCGTCCGTTGCCGTATCGTCGGAAGAATTCAGTGCCTGCAGTTCACGCATCGCCTTCAACCCAAATGGTGTCGCGGCGTTGTCCAGTCCGAGGATATTGGCCGCGATATTCATCACCATCGCCGCCTGACCCGGATGGCCGTCTGGCACGTCGGGGAACAGCCAACGCATTGCCGGACGCAATAGAGCGGCCAGCGCCTGGACCATGCCTGCATCGTTAGCGATCTTCAAGAGTCCGAGCCACAGGGCCATGATGCCGATGAGTCCCAGGCAGATTTCGACAGAGAGCTTTGCGGATTCTACGGCCGCTTCGGAAAGTTGTTTTCCTGTATCCAGCAGCGGCGATGTAGCTGACGCATCATCGTCGTCCGTGGATTCATCCACCGCGAGTAACGTTGTCGACGTTCCGTGTGACCTGCCAGCGGCATCGGACAGCGTGATCGAGCGATACGCCGATTTGCCAAAACCGTAGAGTATTCCTAACAGTAGTAGCCAGAACCAAATCCGATTCAGCATGATATACTCCGGGCCTCCATCTCTTGTTTTGCGGGTATCAAGGTTTATCGGCAGCCAGCAGCTTCTGCGCGACGAATGATGGTGCCGCGGGCGTCGTCGAGTAACTGACCGTTGCTCCAGGCGATGACGCCATCAACGATGGCGCAACGTAACGCGGACCAGGCGAGGTTCTCAACCTGTGGGGCTGGATCGCATTGCAGTAGGCAAATATCGGCGGATTGGCCAAGGCCGAGTAATCCGTGCCGGTGGAGTTTCAATCGCATCCGAAGACGCTCGTGTCGTTTGAGGTTGTCAACCACGCTGACCGGCGGTTCCTCACTGTCTCCGATCTCGCAGCCAAATAGTTCGTGGCGGTTTAAGATTGGGATTTCCAACGCATTGAGATAAGCTTCGATCTCAGGGTGCACTTCGGTGTCATGGACGGCCAGCATACCGGCGGAAACCATTTGCAAGAGTCGCCGAGTCGCAAGGGAACTAGGGGGCAGCCTCAAAGGGCGACCGACTCCAATGCACGCCAAATGGATCGGTTGTTGGCGGTGGGAGCTGTCCTGCCAGTGTTGGCAAGCCTCAGCATTATCCAAGTCTATCGGAATCAAGGCCGTGGTAACACCCTGCGACAGCAAGTGGCTTGATTGAGATCGAGCGGCATCGGGGTCGTCATTCCAGTTTTCAACGAAGCGGATCATTCCGGGAACGCAAATCAGGGACGTGGCGGCAAAGTCGGCCGCGTTGATTTCTCGAATTCCACCTTGGACACTCAGATCGCCCCAATCGACAATGGTTCCTCGCGCATCGTGGTCCAGCGGCCGCAGGTCGTTCGACATATTGATACCGATGTCGGCCTGGTAGGCTGCGCCGCTGAATGTGCGCAATAGCCACGTGTCGCGGATCATCAGTTCGACGGCCGAATGCTCATGTGACCGCGGAAGGCGATCGTATTCGGCCGGGTCGGCACTTGCGTATTCGCCGGTCGCGATCGCGTGGATCGTGGCAAACATGCCAGTAAAGTGTAACTGTTCGCGAGTTGCTCCTGTCGGGGGCTTCCAACCTCCGGCCTCGACGAGGACCGTCCGAGTTCCACTGGTCTGTACCCATTCGCCAAAGGCGCGTGCCATATAGTCGGCGTCGTAGCGAGAAAAATTTTGCGGGCAGTATGGTGAGATGGATTGCAGAAAGGTTGCCGCGACTCGGGCTGCATCGCGCGTTTGCGGCGTTTGTGTGTCGGAAACATCCAGCGGGGGCACCAGTAACGACACCGCCGCCAAGTCTCCGGCGGAATTGACCGCGGTCCGGCGGTTCTGATTGTGCAGGTTGAACCCAAAGTCCGGTTTGAATTCATTTACCACCTGACGCAAGATGCGCCCTTCCGGAGTCTGTAGATCGCGCGCGTCGCGATTGATATCGATTTGTTGCGAATTGCGCCGAGTGAGTTGTTCCGCGCCGTCGGGATTCAACATTGGTATCATTGCCAGGGTACAGTTCTCGAGGATTGTCCGGGCACGCGGGTCGAATGGTTCAGATTGTAGGAATTTGAGCAGGTCGAGCAGTACGACGGTATGAGTCGGTTCATCGCCATGCATCTGCGACCACAGCAGGAGCTTTTTCGGTCCGCCGCCGATCGTTACCAGCGAAATCGCGCGCTGTTCGAATGACCTGCCAACTTCTGTGACCTGCATCGTAACGGAATCGACGGCCTGGAGGTCGTTCAAGATGCGGATCACATCGGCGTGGCGGAGCGTATAAGGATCGTCGCGCCAAGTCTGGAAGCGGTGGTAATTCTGCCATGCGAAGGATGATTCCATGTTGTGAAGCCTCGAGCGCGATCATAGCGATGGTAGTTTCGTCGGACGACTAATATAGCGAAGTCGCGGCGGGGCGGCGAGGAGCATTGCGAATTGCGCAAAGTCTGACGACAAACGTACGACGTTTGCAGTATTAGATGACGTTTGCCGATATCAGCGATAGCACCCGTGCCAGCATTGACGGCCAGCATGGATGGCGGCGGCCGCCTGTGGTTGGTGCCCCGCGCCGCCTTACAGTCGGAAAAGCACGTAATTCAATTGGAAAGGATTCGCATGTCCCATCAGCCCACGCGACCGCAGATTGCATCGGTACCGTTTGTGAAACGAACAAATTCTCGAATCCGAGCGACCCTTTACCTGCCGGCCGACGTATTGGACGAGGCGCGCAACGCGACAGTCTTTTTGGCGGGGTATCCTGCTCGAATGACACTTGCAAAGTTGGCGGAGAGCGCGTTTCGTGCCGAGATACAGCGATTGCAGGATTTGTACAACCATGGGGCCCCTTTTCCTCACCGCGACGAAGAGTTGAAAGGGGGGCGTCCGATCGCGGCCTGACGGGCGAATCGATCGCTCAATGGCCGCGCCAAAGGAGTCGTATGTACCGAACTACAAACAGCCTTGCACGGACAGTAGGTCAAGCATTGGAGCGACTTTTGGTGACACATGGTGTGTTATCACTCGGAATACTCGTATACCTTGCGGTTCCAGGTATGGCGCGGGATGGTGTTCCGGCGATGA
>JAGQPD010000508.1 GCA_020426865.1 Planctomycetales bacterium | reverse complement strand
GGCACGGACAATGTGGCACGGAAGTATCGGAACTTCTGCCGGAACTGGCATCGATCGTGGATGATGTTTGCATTGTGCGGTCGATGCACACCGGCCATAACGGGCACGAAGTCTCGATTCGTTACATGAATAACGGCATTGCCGGTGTAACCGGGCGACCGTCGCTTGGCAGTTGGGTGGTCTATGCATTGGGGAGCGAAGCCCGCGACCTGCCAGCGTATGTGGTGCTGACCGACCCTGGGGGGCACCCGGTGGACGGCGTACACAATTGGTCCAACGGTTGGATGCCCTCGATGTTCCAAGGAACCGTGCTGCGTCCACAGGAGCCCCGGATTTTGAATCTCGATCCACCGGCGAATCTACGTGGCGAAGCCCAACAACAAACGCTTGCATTTCTTCGCCAGCTGAACGAGCATCATTTGCAACAGCATCCTGGGGAGCAGGATCTGGAAGCTCGGATCGCCAGCTATGAACTAGCAGCTCGGATGCAAGATTCCGCTCGCGAGGCGCTGGACCTTTCCACGGAGAGCGAAACGACCAAACAGATGTATGGATTGGACGATGATGCAACGCGTGAATATGGTACGCGTTGTTTGATTGCCCGCCGGCTCGTCGAACGTGGCGTGCGGTTTGTTCAATTGTTCCTTGGCGGGCAACCGTGGGACAATCACCAGAACATGCGCAAGGCGTTACCAGGTATTTGTCGTCGCACGGATCGCCCTGCCGCCGCATTGGTCAAAGATCTCAAGCAGCGCGGTATGCTCGACGAAGTGCTCGTGCATTGGGGTGGCGAGATCGGTCGCTTGCCGGTGACCGAAGGCGATCCCGAAACCGGTGGCCGCGATCATAACGGACAAGGTTTTAGTACCTGGCTGGCCGGAGGGGGCATCAAAGGGGGGATCACGTATGGGGCCACGGACGAAGTGGGACACCGAGCCGCAGAAAAGATTGTCAAACCGCAAGACTACCAGGCGACGGTGTTGCATTTGCTTGGGATGGACTACCGGCAGCTGACTTTCTTACATAACGGCCAGCCGCAACGACTTGTATCACACGACGACGCCCGGATCATCGACGATATCATCGCTTAGCTTTCATTTAATCTTACTCAGCCCAGACATTGCAACGCGTCACGGATGTTATCAACAAACATCGCGATGAAGAGCGCACGTAAATTCCCCACGCTACCACCCACTCTAAAACGCGGAGACACGCCATGCATGTCAAGCCTTACCTGTATTTCAACGGTCGCACCGACGAGGCATTGAAGTTTTATCGACAGGCCCTGGGAGCGGAGGTTCTATTCTCGATGCGATTTGGTGATAGCCCCGACAAGTCATCGATCCGCCCCGGGACTGAGGACAAGATCATGCATGCCACCTTCCGGATCGGCGATAGCGAAATTATGGCGTCCGATGGAATATGCGACGAAAACGTTCCGGCTACCTTTGCGGGCATCTCACTTACGGTCTACGCCGCAAATATCGACCATGCGGAACAGCTCTTTGCGGCACTTGGCGATGGAGGCCACGTGCAGATGCCAATGACCGAAACGTTTTTCTCACCACGCTTTGGTATGGTCGCCGATCGATTCGGCGTCAGCTGGATGGTGCTTGTCGAACAACCCCCGGAAGGTTAGGCCGATTGTACGGGCACCTGCGCCAGCATGGGAACCAAGCAGACTCGGAAGACAACAAATCGTGTGTCGGAGCAACCGATGGCAAGATGGGTGGACAACGAGTTAGCGTATCGATAACGAAGCGGTTGTCATCGGTGCCGGACATCCAGGCTCGAAGGGCTATTCGTTTGCCTTCCCAGGCCAACGGCCTGGGTTTTCATCGCGTCGCTGCCCTACCACGGGGCCGGATCGGCCTCCGGCCGGTTCGGCCCCGCAGTGACTCTTGTGCGCGCGAGTTTTCGATCGCACTTATTCCGTTACCGAAGTCAGCTGCCGCAATCGCGCGCTTTCGGTCGCTATTCTGCTGAATTATCTGCCTGCTGTCGTCGATATCCAGCGACATACAGATCGGAGTTTTTCGGCGCCTTAAAGTCGGTGGGGAATGCCTTGCCTGTCAGATCGTAGCAGACTCGCATTGCGATGTCGCTCTTGACCTCGTAAATCGCCAGGATGATCTTGCCTTTGTTGGGGCCGGACGTACTTTTGATCACCATCCGCTTCGGCATGACCGTCTCGTCGAGCAGAAACACGCCTTTGTCCGAGTGCTCTTCGCCTTCGACCGTCACCTCGTAGGTGTCGCCCTCGATGCGAAGCGTAATGGCATCGAGGGCGGGCGGTGGCAGCAAGACGCCCTGAAGCATGGCCCCTTTGGGCTTCCAGACTCCGTCAAATTGAAAATCGCCAGACTTGGCCTCCTCGATATCCGTTGAGGCGAGTACTCCCACCGGTTCAGCCGACCAGCAATCTGAAACCAGAAGAAACACAACTAGAAGGATCGGCATCTGCTTCATCAGGGTACCTCATACGCACATAGTAGCATACGCACATAGTAGTGTCCCCACGGACATCAAGCTCATTCCCCTTCTGGCATCTTCAGAACGATTGCCTCGTTCTCTTTATACGAGGATTTCGCGGCTTTGCCGTTGATCGTGTACTCGACCACTAGCAGCTTCACGACACCGGGCGCCGGATCGCCACCGAATGCGGCGTTGTAGCTGGCGTTGGACAAGGTCACAATTGGCAGCTTCCCAACCGCTTGACGCAAGATACCCGTAACGTCCTTCTGCTGGCCATCCACGCCGTACGTCGCGTGTTGGATGGCAATTTCCACGGGCTCCATTCCCAACTGCTCAATCAGCTTTTGTAACTCCTCGCCACTTGCCCCCAACGCCTGAGTAATCGCCATGGCGGTACTCTGAGCTTCGGCCTTAATCGTCTCATACCGTTTCGCACCTAAGGCGACACGCAAGGTCTCGGCACTGGGATGGATCTTCAAGACGGACAACGCCAGTTGACGCTCTTCATCTCGACCCGCGACTGCCAAGGCACCTTCACAGATTTCCGCTCGCTCGGCATCGGTCAACTGCATCTGCCGGGCAATCCGCAGATAACCCCGCAATGCGCGGATCCGGTACTTGTCGTCCGCCTTTGGCTGTGCGAGCTTCAGTAATGCCGGTGCGGCATCCGGGGTCATCCATCGGCCGAGCGTCGCACTGGCAATGTCTTTGAGAGCCTCGCGGGAGTCGGACGCGGCCTTGGCAACCGCTTCCAAGGCCGTCTTTCCTCCCACATTTCCCAAAATGCCAATCAATGCCACCTGACTGGCCTCATCGGCTTTCGGTAAAGCACCAGCCAACGTCGCGGCACACTGCTCGCGATCCGGCATCCGTATCGCCGCTGCATTGAGCGCTTCGCGTGCGGCATCCTGATCCTGGGTAAACTTACCGTCAACAACTCGACGTACCAAAAACGGCAACTGATCTTGTGGTACCGTCGCACCCAATGCCGCTAACGCAGCCTTTCGTACCGCTGCATCGCTACTATCGGCCACCGCCATCAATTCGGCGACCGCAGGTGTGCGGCGAAGCCCAATGACGTCGATCACAACCTGCTGCACGTTACCTTTGGCGTTGGTAATCAGTTTTTGCAATTTCTGATCGACGCGTGGATCTTGCAGTGCGACCAACGAATCTTTTGCCGCTTGCGCTGTTTGCCCATCACTGCTGGATGCCGCTGCTTCCAATAATACTGGCATGCATGTGGCATCGCCAACTTTTCCCAACACCTCCATAGCACGGGCCCGGATAGATTGCGGTCCGTTTTGCGCGGCTTGCAATACGGCGGGCATGACGGTCTTGCTATCGCGCCCCGACAAGGCCGCCATGATCACGCTCTGCCGTTCGGGCCGAGCTTGTTCCAACGCCGCCACCAACGCGCTGGTCACCTCGCTTTGCGACATTTCCGCGGCCGTTCGGATCCCAAGCCGAAACATGTCGCGTTCTTCGGACTTCAGTAACTGCGTGAGCATTGGAACCGACCGATGGGCCAGGATGGACCCGCGCGTCGCCTCGATCTTCCGCTGCCGAGATACGTTGGCATTTCGCACCTTGTCATAGAGTGCCGCAGCTTGATCGGCCTTGCCAACCTCCAGCAACTGTTCTGCGACATAGATGCAGCCCATTGCGATTGGCGAGGGCACCTCCGCGGCCGTGCGTGCCAACTCCGTCTCCAGTACCTGCTGAGCGGCTGGCGATCCGATATGGCCTAAGGCAATTGCCGCTGCTTCGGCAACTTGCGGATCGGAGTTGCGCAACAGACCAGCGATCGAATCGACAGCGGCGGCATCACGACGCACGCCGATCGAATTGATCACTCCCACCAGTTGAAGACCCTTGACTTCGCCGAGCGCACGACGGAGGGCCCCCATCGCTTCGTCCCCCGGAATGACCTCCAGTGCCGTACGGGCCCATGAATTCAGCTGTTCGTCCGCTAACAATTTCGCCAATTCGGGAACCGCGGCTTTTGTGCCCACAACCGCCAGATGTTTGCATGTGATTGCCTTGTCCGCCTTCGGCGAATCCGAGGTGAGCACGGCAATTAATGCTTCCTCGGTTGGGAGCTCCGCACTTGCGGGCCGCACACCGACCATTGCCGCTAACAATGCCGCTAACAACGGGATCAAACCGGTGAGCAGCCATTGACGCAAATAGGTAGATAACATGGCTTAGTCTCCTAAACGCACATCGCGAATATTTTGTTGAGTGAGTGACGACGTCGTTGCTGGATGTTTGCTCCCTTCCTAAATCCGCCACGGTTCGCGGAGGGCCTCGGACCGCAGTCGATTCGCCTGATCGTCGTTCAGGAATTCATTCTTTACCGGATCGTACTCCAGCTTACGGCCCAAGTAGACCGCGATATTGGCAGCATGACAGGCAATGTGGGAATAACACGCCACATCCGCACTGGCCAAGGGCTGACTGCGGGACTTCACGCAATCCAGAAAATCTCGCACATGAAACGTCGCTGGATAGCCACCGATTTCGGCAACGTTTCGTTCGCCCAGCAGTTCGGGTGAGCTGAGCACAAATTTGCCACTGTCACCTGTCTCGATCCAGCCATCATCTCCTTCAAATCGCACGGGGCAGGATCCCAGTGGGATCCAGCCGTCTTCGCGGATGACCAGTTTGACACCGTTGGCATAACGAGCTTCCACGCGGCCGCTCTCGGGCGGCGAGTATTCAACCGGCGCCGTGGCATCAGCGTTGTTGGCCCATTGGCACAGATCGACGCAGTGCGAGCCCCACTCCAATACTCCACCACCAACCATGCCACCCCCTTTTTCAAAATTGAATCCGTCCAAATGAGCTTCGTTGAACGGCCGCCATGCGGCAGGACCAAGGTACAGATCCCAGTCCACATCCTCCTTGGCAGGAACCGGCTGTGGCGTATGCCAGCCACTGCTTTCCGTTTTCATTCCAGCCGGATGGGCATATACGGTCCGCAATGTCCCCAACTTTCCGGTGCGCGCCAACTCGCAGGCGAAGGCAAAATGCGGCAGATTCCGCCGCTGCGTACCCGCTTGGAACACGCAACCCGATCGCCGAAAAATCTTGGCCAACTCCAAGCTCTGGACAATGTTCTTCGTCGAAGGTTTTTCACAATAGACGTCTTTGCCCGCTTTGGCTGCCATGGTTGCGGCTGTGGCATGCCAATTCGGTCCGGTGGCAATCAGGACGGCATCGATATCATCCCGAGCCAGCAGGTCGCGCAGATCGCGATACGTTTCACAATCTTGATTGCCGTGATGGGCATCGATGCGTTGCTTGGCGGCATCACGTGCCGACCGTTTCACATCGCAAATCGCACGGAACTGGACGTCGTTCTGCTCCAGAAAACAGCCCAGGTCATACGTCCCGCGGCGACCGATTCCGATCCCTCCCATCACGATCCGCTCGCTCGGCGCCACCGCACCGTCCTTCCCCAACGCGGAAGACGGAATGATATGCGGCACGGCAAACATTGTGCTCGCGCCGGCCGCCACCTTTAGAAAGCTACGTCGCGAAGTTGCAGAATTCTTCGACATATTGGATCTCCGCATCATTGGGCCCAGGAAGCCAAAATCGTATTACGCCTACATGGCAAATACCACGTTTTCACGGAATGGAAAACGTGCCCCTCGATTATATCCGAATTTCTTTGCCAGCTTAACAGTGTATCGCGGCGACACGCAGCAGGAAATCTGCCACTAATAGCGTGCGGATCCGCCCACCTCGGCGTATTCCCCTAGCTTGACCTCTCCGAGTCGATCTACGCCCTGCCGCTCGGCCCCAGTCCCCGCTGCTCATGGTCGATATGAGGGGCCTCTACTCATGATCAATCGCCGACCTCGTTTTATCCTAGTGCATTGTGACAGCTAAAAATTAGGGTGCGTCCGATCGCCTCG
>JAGQPD010000507.1 GCA_020426865.1 Planctomycetales bacterium | reverse complement strand
TACCGGACGACCCGGCGATAAGCCCTCAGGGCGGGTGTTATTGCCGAACCGGCGATAAGTCGATGGATAATTATCCTTTACTTATTGCCGATGACCGTGAACTTGGCAATGGTAAGGCAAAAAACAGGCGTTTCTGGTTTTTTACGGCTTTGTCGTCAAGTCGGGATTGCTGATGGTGAATGGATGTCGGTTTCCATCACGAACGAATCGGCGCGAACTTTTTCAATGGCATCCGGTTGAAACTGGTGCCCTTGGCCGACGATCAACTGACTGATCTGAGCGATCGTTTCGGGCCTGAGCAAACAGATGTTGTTGCGAGTGGTTCGCCACTTGAATTCCGTTTCATCGCAGTCGCCCAGCCCCATGATGGCTCGCAACTTGCGATGGTTCTCAGCCAGGTCCTGCAACTGATCGTACGTCAGATCGCAGCCCAGGCGAACAGCCGCCAGCACGACCAAATGCCAGTAATCCATCCCCTTGCGTCCCGTGTCGGTCCGTGTGTCGCCGTTGATGTCGCCGGCGGCCAGACTGAGAATTCGAACGGCGAGCTCCCGGTTGCAGTACACGTGCTGCAGCGCTCGCAGCACGGGAACGATCCGATCCCGCGGCTCCAGATTCAGCGCCGCTTGTTCCATCGGCACGCTGTCCAACCGCAACTGATTCGAGTATCCTTTTCGCATCCTTCGCTTCTCGAAGATTTTGAGTGTCGATTGCGTTTTGTTTGACTTGTTCAACAATCAATACGCGTCAAACACCAATCTTCGCGGAGCTTTTTTGCGTCCTCACTCTATTTTTCCCAAGTAAAACCCGTTTCGGGACAGCCACTAGCAACACGACCAACGGTTCGGTGACACCGTTCTATCAGGCCGATCCGCTCATCACCAACAGTTTCGGTGATTCGTCAACTTCGTTTACAGCCTACGGCAGTACCGGCGGCCCGAGTATCTCGGGTGCGGTCGGTTCGTCGATTCTGTTGGGCCAAATCCAATTGCATATGCCGTCCTCAGCCGCAATGGGCGATACGACGACCCTGAGGCTCTCCGACCCCTCATCGTTTTCGGATTGGGGAGCCGGCAGTTCCGGTGCAACGTTCGACGATCTCTTATTTCCAAGCAGCATCACGATTACCTCCGTCCCGGAAGCGAACGTTTTACCTGGCAAATCACCATTCCAACTGACACGGGAATCCAAAATAGCACGCTGCACACGCCGTGCCTCGAGCGGTTGTAACACCGGACGGCCTGCGCCGTACCGCTTCCGTTACTAAATGACCGAGCGGCTTGCGCCGCGCCACTACGTATACGAACGGTCCCACCCGGTGATGGCTACTTCTTCTTCAGCGATCGGTCGGATGTCGAGTTTTGCCTTCAAGCGGTAAAGAATTGAACGCCAACCGAATTGCTGACGAGCGATTAGCGGCGTGCATGGTTGCGCGCGCGAGTATCGCCGCTTGACCATCTGAGCGAATAGATCAACTCCCTCACGGAAATCTGCCTCGTCGCCAAAATCGAATTCACCGCCGCAGTACCGCGGCCGCCAGCTCCAATCTGCGAAGCGATCCATGATCGCCTTGCGCTCGCCGATATACTCCTGGTCCGATAGCTCGCACCATAGTCTGTTAGCCGCGTCGCGGTCCTCGCGCCGCCCGGTCGTCAGAGGTTTGTCCATGACTTCCATCAAATGCCAAAGCTTGGCGTCCAAGGGAATCATCATGCCAAAGTCCAACAAACCGATCCGACCATCGTCAAGAAACAACACGTTGCCCGGATGGAAGTCAATATAGAGTGTCCGACCGGCATAGATCATGCGATACCAAGCGCGAACCAGCCGCTCGGCCACAACGTTTCGCTGCTGCTGCGAAGGATTGCCTTGCAAGTAGCGATCGAGATGGACGCCCCCAATGTATTCCATCGTCAGGACACGCGAAGTGCTCACTCTTGGTATGACCCGCGGCACGACGACGCCATCCGATTCACGGTACAAATTGCGAATGTGTATTTGATTCGCTGCTTCCTGCTGGTAATCGCATTCCATCTCTAATCGGCTACGGATGTCTTCGAACTGTGCCTTGACATATTCCCAATCACGAGTCAGCCGCGACGGCAGGAGGAATAACATTAGATTTCGCAAGTCGTCGTTGATCGCGCGACCAACTCCTGGATATTGGATCTTTACAGCCACGTCCTCGCCAGAGGTAAGTGTCGCGCGGTGGACTTGCCCCAGTGAAGCGGCAGCAAATGCATCGTGATCGAAGCTGGCAAATAACTGCTCCACGTCGGAGCCCAACTCGTTGTGGACCATTTCACGGAGCAGCGACCAGTGCATTGGGGGAGCGTCGAAATGGAGTCGGTCTAAGGTGTCGACGAATTCTCTTGGCGCGACATCCGGAAAATTGGCCATCATCTGTCCCACTTTCATCGCCGCGCCCCTCAGGTAACTCATGGAGTCCAACATTCTTAGTGCCGTCCGCCAGTGTGTTTCCGCCAGGTTTCGCTCGGATTCCGTGGCATGACTGAACCAGCTGCGAAGCCAATAGAATAGATAGGCGGCGGCGATTTTGGCTTGCAGGGTTCCGAGCATTCCCAATCGCCGCCACCGACCGACTGGAATGGGACGTAGCGACATCTGTTCCAATGGGCTTGGAACGGTGAACTTTTCCTCACGCTCCATCGCCTCAACTTCAGGTAAGGCCTTAATCAATTCAGCAACCGAAGGCATATTATCGTCTCCTCTGTTTCTTCTTGCTGCCGGTGGACGTGTTCCGCGCGTCGTCCAGCCAACCAACAAACATTGCCAGTGAATGGTCGATCAGTGCCAACGTGTCTTCTTGTTTTGGTGACGTGTCGTTGGCCCAGAATATCAGAATCCCAGTAAATAGCGTCCACAACAGCTGGAGTGCCATCGATGACAACTCGCCGTAGCCATGTCGAATCGCCAGCTGGGTCGCGGCATCCAGTAGGGACAAGCGAACGGACATCGCCGCTTCATCGGACTTGCCGGCCAGAGGACTGAGCAAAGACTCGACCAATGCCGGAAGAAGTTTTCGCATCGTCTTGAGCTGTCGCAGTTGAAGTGCGACCAAGGAGAACAGCGATTCTTCGAGCGAGCATTTGGCGGGCGGGCTTTCCTGGAATTTCGCCAGCGCAGCGGATACGGCATCGCTGACGACTGCCGACAACACAGCTTCCTTATCGGCAAAATAGTTGAACAACGTCCCATGAGCGACATCAGCCGCCCGGGCAATATCGCGCGTCGTGGTTTGTTCGAATCCTTGCTGTCGGAACAGTTTTCGCGACGCAACCAGCAGCGATCTTCGCGTCGCTGCCTTCGTTTCCGCGGTTACTCGCATGATTCTCTTCGTCTCCTGTTTTGCGTGTTACCCAGCTGTCCCCAGCCGTAATGTTCCTCAGCTGTCCCCCGCTGGTCGGTCAGTTATATCCCCAAACTTCGAAACATTGGGATAGCCGCTGCGACAGCTGCCGCTTTGTGGCGGATGGAAGTTCGGAAAAAGAGTTTTTCCGATAACCTTGAATGGAAGTCAGATAATCGGTCAACGTCCGTTCGGACTCGCCAAAACGCGAGAGGGAAAGGTGCTCGTAAATGTGACGGATCGTCTCCAACGGACTGGCGTCGAGATCCTCAAACGCGATTTCGCAGAGATTTGCCGCTGGAATAAGCTCTCGTTCTTCAACGAATGCGTCGTAGACATCCACGTGGGCATCGAGCAGCGCTGACTGATCTTGTTGGTATCGCTGGAATATCCAGTACGGCGATACCTTCCTGCCAGCATGGATTGCAGATCGAAAAACGTCATAGGGATTTCGACGGATGTGGACGAACTTTGCGTTAGGAAATATCTCCAAGAGCAACTTGATTCGCCCAGTATGTCCCGGAGACTTTAACACAAGTGGTCGTTGGTATTTGAACGTCAACTTCTTCAGAAACCATAGCCACTTCGCCTTCCATTGCCCTCTTTCATCGGCGGTTGCATTACGAAGCGTTAAGAACCGCCAGTAGTCCTTGCCTGTCTTCGGAAACGCGAATCCGCAGACATACGAAAGCCCCGCCGGAACCAGCGCGAATTCATCCTCCTGCGGCTGCGCACTGCCTTGGACCACGTTGTCCATCGGCCGCCGCGGCGTCATGAAGTTGTCGAGCAACGGCGCTGACTTTTCTTCGGTCGTGAGAAACGTATTGGGGAATAGAGCCTGATAGGTATTTGGATAGGCGTAGCGATTGTCTTTCGCGAGCAAATTGTGCAAATGTGTTGTCCCACTTCGCCAAATCCCCAGCACGATCAGTGGCGGCGGGACATCGACCGCCTGGACCTTCGCATCGAATTGTCGTTCACGCCTCATATTTCCCGAGTTCATGAGGCTATTGAATGTGGCCATTGCGACGCGGGGCCAGTACCGTGGGTCGATCGCGAACCGATTTCGGCGGAGATGGGCAAGCCACTCGCGGAGCGTGCATCCCGACATTCCACCGGGACCAACATGTTTGATGAACTGATTGCGTAGTGACATGATCGCTCCGCCGTTGAATTCCTTGCCCACATTCTAGCGGCGCAGCCCACCATGTCAATGGCTAATATGAGCATGCTCATATTATGTCGGTTTACTCTCCGAGTCGAGTATTGCTCAGCGTTATCCAGCACTTGGACGTGCCGAGGCGGTCTCACGGCAACGCTGTGGCCATCCGTGGGTTCGAAACGTGGTCGCGTCTCGCTAGTCAATCCGTTTGCCAAGAATCTCAACGTCGAGACGATCCTTATCACGTCCCGATGCGATTTTGTTGGCAATGAGATGCTTGAGGCCGATCACGGGAATCATCTCACCATCGATTTCGATCGCAAGGCGCTCCGGCCAGGCGTCATCAAAGTTGACTCCGGAAATCGATGTGAGGATGTCGATACGTTGTGGGGGCGCTCCGATTTGGTAAACGATATCCAACATGCAGAAGTCTTCGACAGAGACTTTTGATAGTGGGGCGCGGAAGTGCTACAATGCTGCCCAAACTCGGCTGGCGTTGGCGTCCGTTGGGCGAACCCAAAGGTCGATGTCGCCGGTTGCTCGAGGGAAACCGTGTGCGGCCATGGCGTAGGCTCAAACAAATTACCAAAAGAATTACCAGGAGCAATCCCATGCGAAATCGCAATCGTCGAGACTTTTTGGCGGACGTGGGGCGCGGAATGTTGGTAGCAAGTGTCGGAACGGCAACCGCCATTGACTTAGGATTTTCTCCGCAATTTGCCGACGCAAGTGACTCGCAACGTCTTACGTTTGGCAAGCTGGAACCGCTCGTATCAAGATTGCAGGAAACCGAGCCTGAGCGACTACTTGCATCGTTGATTCATGACCTGAAGCAAGGACTCGATCTGAAGACGCTTGTTTCCGCAGCAGCATTGGCAAACGTACGGGCCTTTGCCGGACAGGACTACACCGGCTACCATACATTTATGGCGTTAGTTCCGGCTCTGCAAATGTCTGGCGAGTTGCCCAGCGACCAGCAACCGCTCCCAGTGCTGAAGGTACTCTATCGTAACAGCAGCCGCATTCAAGAACAAAGTGCGAATACCACGGATGCCCTGCCACCTCTTGCCGTTGTGGCTCCAGTGGATGCCGCCGGCAATGACCATTTCGTTCGCGACGCTGTCCGTGTGGTTGATTGGGATATCGCTGAAAGTAGGTTTGCCGGCATTCTGCGAAACTCGGTCGACGAAGCCTACAATCAGTTGCAGGTTGCAGTGCAGGACGAAGCCGATGTCCATCGGGTTGTGCTCTCGTGGCGCGCTTGGTCGATGTTGGAGCTATCAGGCGAGGAGTATGCCCACACGCTGTTGAGGCAATCCGTACGTTACTGTTTGGATGTCGAACAACGTATGCGAGAAAAAAACTACGGAGCTTCACCCATTCGCAACGTCTTGCCAAGGTTGCTCGACGAATACAAATTGTTGTCCAAACCAGTGGGAAAACGGATGCCGGATGACGCGTGGGTCGACCAGCTTGCGACGAGCGTGTTTTCGAGCACTCGCGAACAGGCCGCGGAGGCCGTGGCCGCTGCGCTGGCCGAAGGCTTTGACCCGGAGGCGATTGGCGAAGCCATTGCGTTGGCTGCCAATAAGTTGGTGTTGCACGATCCTGGACGGCTGGAAAAAAACAGTTCGGCAATAAAGCCACCCGGCTGCGTGCATGGTGATTCGGTCGGCGTACACGCGTCAGACGCCGCGAACGCTTGGCGGAACATTGCGCGAGTCAGCAATGCACGCAACCAGGTCGCAAGTTTGATAGTCGGTGCATTTCACACTGCAGGTCAAACGGACTGGGTTACTAAAGAACCGTACCCCTACGTGGAGCGTCTGGCAGACATTCATTCGGGAGACCAACAATCGCTGCTCGCTCAGGCAGACGAAGCCATTCGCGCGAATGAACAAGCTCGTGCATGTGCCATTATCCATAAATATGGTGAATTGAATCTACCAGCGCGACCCATTTTTGATTTGATGTTGAGGTACGCATGCAGCGAAGACGGGGCGTTGCATGCTGAAAAGTACTACTGCACGGTTGCCGAAGAGTATGCCACAACGCGGCCAGCGTTCCGTTGGCGGCAGCTCATCGCATTGGCTCGTGTTACTGCGAGCGAATATGGATTCCCGGCCGCCGGCTACCGGGAATCGCGAGAACTGCTCGGGTTGTCGTGACTCGCGACGAGCCATGAACTCGATCTCGACAACCAACCACGTAGAGAAACGGCCACTACTGAGCGGGCGGACGATTGCCTGTCCACTTGGGGACCTTGATATCCTTTCTCGGTTCGTCGGGCGGAATGAATGGCTTCAGATCGATAACAGGTGTCGCATCGAACGCGTCAAGCTGATCTACCGTGACTACGTTTTTCTCAACGGCGATTATTCTGCATACGGTCAGAGCGATAAGATTTGGTCGCACCGGAGCGCGGCAGGCGAAGACTCCGGTAAGCGGATTCTGTGCGTCGCCTCGGGGGTGAACTTGGAGGATGCTCCGCCTTTGAGGTGTGTCATTCTTGTCGAACCAGTAAAACACATTCACGTGTGACCATTGGTCAAGGCCCAGCAACCCGTCAGCATACTTGTCGAAAATGCGAACTCGCGAAGAACCATCCTTTTTCTCGATCACACCGATCGGGTATACCTCGTAGGTCGCTTCAGAAGTTGGAGCAGTTGACACATCGTCCGCGCGTATCGATCCGCTGGAAGCGATGAACGTTCCCCCGGCGGTGGTCAACATCGCCGCTTTCGCCACAAACGCACGTCTGGATTGAGCCATCACTGGGCACTCCTATGTTTTTACAAACGTCTAGTCTCTTCCGTCGTCTTGATCCGTTACGTCCTTGATCGTAGTCCATACAACACGCAGTTGCTGCGACCTATCAAAGATGGTAGCTTGTTTGGGACAACACATGCATTGATGGTCCCAGGCAGCATCGTTGCCGAGCCACGCCTCGCCTCAGTGCTCGCTACGCTGCCCTTCCTCCTTATTGTGTCCGCCATGTTAAATGTGATGCGGCCGGTTAGAACCGTCATCGATCGCGATTCGCGGATGGTCAACGTTCATTGCCTTTGATGACCGTCCGGGGCCCCTGGGACCCGGCCCCGAAGACGATACTAGATCATCGCTATGTTGGCACCGAGTGGCTAAGATCAACATTTTGCGATACCGGACGGATTGCGCCGTACCGCTTCGATCACACTAACGTATCGTGAATCAATCAAACTTTCGACTCGACGCCGCGTTGGCGGTGGGGAAGTCGGCGGGGATTTCCGTGCGGGTGACGTTACCGGTGGCGGCCCATTCGGTACCACGGATGAGCACAGTGATGAAGCCAACGCACTCCATCGAATAGTCGGCATGCCCCATCGGCGTGTGGAAGATTCGACCTTTGTCATATTGCACGGTCATGATCATCGGTTCGTGACGCCCGGTTCCGCCTTGTGATGGACTAGAAAAGGCTGTCGCAAGAATCTGCATGTCCTCGCCTGGTCCTCGCAAGCGATCGTAAAGTTCGTCCTTCGAGTGCAGCCAATTGCGCGGCAGACCGCTTGTGATGGGATGTTCTGCGTTGCGGATCACGATCTCGAATTCATGCTGCGAGCCGTGACTACCACCGTTGCCCGGCGAGGTATCTCGGACCGTCTTGCCATCGGCATCGAGATAGACGTAAGGGCCACTCTTTTCGTTGCGTCCTCCCCAACCGCCCAGTCCGATCATGCGGTTAAATTCCTTCCAGTCACCAAACGAATTGTCGGCGGCATGGATCACCACGAATCCGCCTCCCTCGCGGACGTACTTTTCGAACGCGACCTGTGTGTTCTCGGGCCAAGGGGCGGCGCCAAAACCGAAATTGGAAATAACAACATTGTAGCCTGAGAAATCGGGTGCGAAGTCGGGGTCCGGACGAGGTTGCTTCTCCGCGGAACGATCAACGCCATCGTTCAACGGATATTTTTCCAACAGATCGTCACCCTGCCACGTGAAGCGTGTGCGTGCAATGTCGACCTGAAACAACCCGGAATCCTCTAGATATTTTTTCATCATCATCGTGGTCTTCGGCCACGCGCCATGATTGTTTTGTCCGTCGATAATCAACGCCTTCAGCGGCGAATCGGCCCCCCGTACTACTTGCAAGAAGCTTAACGCGCACAGCATCACAGTCACGATCAACAGAGTTCTAATTCTCATATCTTGTACCCCTCGAAACAGCTTGCTCGAAATCCAACTACGCCTTCTTTGATAACCTGTCGCCGCGTTCCATACAACGCCCCCGGCCAGTTGCTCAGGGGTCGCCTGCGACCATTCAAATTCGTATTGGATGGTTGGTAATGATCGGTTCGGATCGTGTATATTGGGAACTCGATCACCCATTAGAGCGATCCGACCGATGACGTACGGGTCGGACAAATCCTGGCAGCTGACCCGACAAACCAAATAACGCCATGTTTCGCCCAACGTTTCTCGTACATTGCGTTTTGAGTTGCATGTTGGGGCTGCTGGTTTGCACTTCGGCACGTGGTGACGTTAAGGATATCGACTTTCAGCGTGACGTGCGACCAATTTTGCAGACCAAATGCCTGAAATGTCACGGGCCGTACGAACCAGCAGGCGAGCTGGACTTGACGCGGCGCGAGTCAGCGATTGAACTTCAAGCTGTGGTGCCTGGACAAGCGGACGCCAGCACCTTGATCCAGCGGATTACTGCGGCAGACGATGCCATTCGAATGCCACACCAAAGTCCGGCTTTGTCTGCCCATGAAATTGCGATCCTCCAAAGTTGGATTGTGAGCGGCGCTCATTGGCCGGCTCATTGGGCATACGAGCCTCTCAAAGAGATTGAGCCACCCGAACTGCGTTCGAAGTCGCTTCAACAGTGGTGCCAAACGCCGATCGACTATTTTGTGGCTGCCGCACAAGAACTCCGTGGGTTGGTACCATCTCCGCTGGCCAATCGCCGGACGTTGTTGCGTCGGGCGTCATTTGAATTGCGCGGATTACCCCCCACCACCGACGAACTCAACACGTTTCTTTCCGACGACACCCCCGACGCATGGGCCAAGTGCGTGGACCGTCTCCTCGAATCCCCCGCCTATGGTGAACGGTGGGCACGACATTGGATGGACCTCGTCCACTTTGCAGAAACGCATGGCCATGATCAGGACCGACCGCGAGAACACGCGTGGCCTTATCGCGATTATCTTGTCCGAAGTTTCAATCAAGATAAGCCGTACCATCAGTTTGTCCGCGAGCAAGTTGCTGGTGATGTCCTCGATCCGTTGAATCCCGACGCCATCGTCGCCACCGGTTTTCTGGCAGCTGGCCCGTGGGACGAAAGCTCACTGCGTGATATCCGTGAAGATTCCATCGATCGCGTGGCGGGACAATATCTGGACCGCGACGATATCGTGACGACCGTCATGTCGACATTTATGAGCACAAGCGTGCATTGCGCCCGATGCCATGACCACAAGTTCGACACAATTTCGCAGCGTGAATACTATGGTTTGCAGGCGGTATTCGCGGGGATCGACAAGGCGAATCGGCCTTACGACCCCGATCCTAAGGTCGCCGGACAGCGGGCCTCGCTACAATCGCAATTGCGCGATCTGGAAGAACAGTACGCAGCCGATCCGCCGGCGTTGTTAACGGACGAAGCCAACGCCATCGTGGCGGAGTGGGAGTCGACCGACGAAGCAATGCCGGTTCGTTGGCTGCCGATGGAACTTGTGTCCGCCGTCTCGCAAGGAGGTGCCACGCTGACCGTGGATACCTCGCACCATACAGTATTGGCCAGCGGAACACGCCCCGACAAGGATATTTATTCCATCGATGCGATAACAGACTTACGGCAGATCTCGGCACTGCGTTTGGAGTTGATACCGCACGACGATTTGCCGATGCGGGGCCCTGGTAGAAATGATAATGGCAACCTGCACTTGAACACCATTCGTTGCTTCGAGGTGTTAACAGAGCCAGATCACTTGCGAGAATGGTCATTCAAAAAACCGCTGGCCGACTTCAACCAACAGGGATGGTCGATCGATATGTCGGTCGACGGCGATCCGAATACAGCGTGGGGAATCTATCCAGAGGTCGGACGTTTGCATCAGGGGGTCTTTCCACTTTCTGAAGTTCGCACCTCGTCGCAGCCGCAACGGCTTCGCATCGAACTCCATCAGATCCACGGAGGCGGGCACCTGATTGGATGTCTCCGCCTATCGGTGACAGACGTAGGTGCGTCTCTGCTTGAACAATCAACAACAATCCCCGAGGACATTGCCCAGATTTTGCAGGTCCCGCGACACCAACGCAGTATGGACCAACGAGCAGTGATCGCGTATTGGATACTCACACGTCGATTAACGCAGCAGCTCGGGGCGTTGCCGACCGAGCAATTCGTATATGTTGGCACGAACCAATTCGCCGCAGACGGTTCGTTTCGCCCTGCTGAGAAACCTCGCACCATTCACGTACTGCGACGAGGGTTGCTGGCGGAGCCGGGTGACGAAGCGACTGCCGGTGCGTTGTCGTTGATACCGAGTTTGCCATCGCAGCTGGCCGTCCGGCAGGCCGACAACGAGGGTGCGCGACGCGAGGCTCTGGCAAACTGGTTGACCGACCAACGCAACCCGCTGCTCTGGCGATCGATCGCGAATCGCGTTTGGCAACATTGCATCGGCCGACCCTTGGTCGATACGCCCAACGATTTTGGTCAGATGGGTGCGATGCCAAGTCATCCTGAACTGCTCGACTGGATGGCGTACTATCTGCAGCAACACGGTGGATCACTCAAGGAGTTGCAGCGTCTGATACTGACCAGCGCCGTCTACCAACAGCAATCGACGAACCGGACGGACGGGGCGGAAGTCGACCAGGAGAATCGCTACTTGTGGCGGATGAATGGAAGGCGCCTGGACGCGGAATCGTACCGAGATGCGCTGCTGCAAGTCACGGGCGTGCTTGACTCGACGATCGGTGGGCCGTCTGTGCGACAGTTTATCGAAACTCCAGGGGTACATGTCACCCCCAACGTCGACTACGATCACTTTGACCCGGGTGATCCCTCGCAAACTCGACGCAGTATTTATCGTTTCCTGTTTCGCACGGTGCCAGATCCGTTCATGGAGGCGCTCGATTGCCCCGACGCATCGCAACTTGCACCGCAACGCAACTCGTCGCTTACGGCCGTCCAAGCGCTCGCCACGCTGAATGACAAACTGGTTGTCCACTTGAGCCAGCGATTTGCCGAGTCGCCGGAGGCGGATCAACCAGAGCTCGAGCCGCAGGTACGGCTGGGATATCGGCGACTCTTTGGTCGCGATCCACACAACGACGAATTGCAACGGGTTACCGAGTATGCACGGCAACATGGTCTCGCGAATGCTTGTAGGGTCCTTTTCAATACGAATGAGTTTCTGTTTGTGGACTAAACGATGACACTTCAATGCGAACGACTTGACAGCAGGCGCTCATTTCTTCAGCGTGCCGCGCAGGGGTTCGGAATGTTGGCGGTGTTCGATTTACTGTTGCGCGACGCAGTGGCAGACACCGTGACGTCGCAACGTGCTGACTTACACGGCGGTCTTCACCACCCGGCCAAGGTCAAACGAGTCATCCAGTTATTTATGAACGGCGGCGTCAGCCAGATGGACACGTTTGACTACAAACCCGAGCTCGAACGCCGACACGGTGAATCGATCGACTTTGGATTGAAGGCGGCCGTAACGAGCCCGCTGGGGACGATCATGAAGTCGCCGTTTGCTTTTCGCCAATATGGTGAATCCGGTCGGTGGGTCAGCGATGTCTTTCCGCAACTGGCGCAGCATGTTGATGAGCTGGCGTTCTTGATGGCGATGCGGTCGAAGAGCAATGTCCATGGGCCGGCAAGCTACTTACAGAATACGGGCAACGTCAATCCAGGATTCCCCAGCCTTGGATCGTGGTTGAGCTACGGGTTGGGAAGTCTGACCGACAATCTGCCGACATTCGTCGTATTGCCCGATCACCGCGGATTGCCCTACAACAACACTGGCAACTTTTCGGCAGGTTTTCTTCCGGCGGCCCACTATGCGACCGTTATTCGGCCGAACAACGCGATTCCGGTTCCATTCCTCAGGCCACCGGCCAATGCCACGCACATTACCGGCGAGAGTGAGTGTGAAGGTCAACGCCTGCTTCGGGAGCTGAATGCAAATCACTTGATGAACCATCCCGACGACTCACGCCTGGAAGCGCGGATTCAGTCGTTCGAGTTGGCGGCCCGCATGCAGACAAGTGCGCCGGAAGCATTGGACCTGTCGCACGAATCACCGGCAACGCTCAGCCAATATGGAATCGACAACCCGAATACGGAACCATTTGGCAAGAATTGCTTGATTGCTCGGCGCCTGATCGAACGCGGTGTCCGTTTTGTGCAAGTGTGGAGCGGCATGGGCGGGCCAAAAAACAACTGGGACAACCATAGCGACATCCCCCAAGAACTCCCATTCATTGCCTCCATGGTCGATCAACCGATCGCGGCGTTATTGCGGGACACGCGTGAACGCGGGTTGCTCGACGACACCTTGATTGTATGGACGACCGAGTTCGGGCGGATGCCGTTCACACAAGGAGCAACCGGCCGTGACCACAATGGCGGGACATTTGTCAGTTGGCTCGCCGGAGCCGGCGTGCGCGGTGGTACGGCGTTTGGCCAAAGCGATGAATTCGCCTATCAAACAGCAATTGATGAGACCACCGGATACGACTTGCATGCCACCATATTGCACTTAATGGGCATCGATCATACGCAACTCACCTTCAGTCACAACGGACTTGACCGTCGTCTGACCGATGTACATGGCAAGGTGATCCAGCAGATACTGGCTTGAACGAATATCGGACTGCTGGCAGACCGTACCGTTGCGTCAATGTTGATAGCGAATCGCTTCGCCATCGAGCGGTTCTCGCGGTTTTGCTATCGATGAGTACTTGTCACGACGACACGGACGGCAGTTTCTTCTTTCTTGACTTCTACCGTCACGTCCAAGAACTTCCGTACGATATCGATGTGCGTTGTCGCATGACGCGATAGCGGCAAAGTGCGAAAGCAACTAGAGACGCCGTCGCGCCAGGCGGCGATCGCCATCGGCAGCAGCAATTGATCTGCCAGATGTTTTCCGACCGGAACATTGGCAGCCAAGTATTGACGTGATTCATCGATCGCGTCCTCGGCAACTCGCTCGGCGCGCACGCCTTGACGTCCAAAGCCAGTGAACAACTCACAAACGGACGCCGATCGCAGCGTCAGCATCACGATATTGCCCGGCCCCTTGGCGTCGTTCAACTCGCGTACTTCAAACCACTTGCGTGGCCACCCGAGCTTTTTCGCCGCGACGTCGACTTCGCGCTGCGCAATCGCCACGGGAAGGTTCGATACGAGAGCTGTGAACTTTTGGTGCTCAATCGGTCCTCGTTCGTCCAACTGCAACGGGACCAGTTCACCCGAAGGTGGTAGAACGTTAACACAAAACCGTCCGCCCCCGGCCGGATAGAATCCGTGCCGTTCCAAGCGACTGGTGACTTGCACACTCATGCGGTGGAGCTGTGGGAAGTAGGCCTGTTCGAGAAAATCATACGGCGGCGCCCACGGATTGTGCGTCCCCCCCTCGAGCAACAGCTCCGACGGGCCCGAGGCAATCATCAAGGCAGGAAGCACTGTTTGTAACACGAGTGTGCAACTGCCTGCCGTTCCGACAGCGAAGTGGTAGCTGCCGGGTGTGATTCCGTTGGGAGCGAATGTTAGCGACCGTGATCCGATCGCGTCTCCGTCCATCTCGGCCGATCCGACTTCCGCCGCAGCGCGCACCGCTGCCAGGTGCTGGCGCATCAGCCCCGGCCTTTCGCGACCAGCACGGATGTTCGCGATCCGTACCGGTTTGCCGGTTACCAGCGACAACGCCAGCGAGGAACGAATGATCTGTCCGCCCCCTTCGCCCTGAGCACCATCGATTTCTACAAAAGGGTGTGTCATGGCTAGTCGTCGGCCTTATCGCCGTCCTTGATGACAAAGCGGGCCTTCAGCCGAGCGACTTCGCTGGCCAACCCCGCCGACTTGACCGATCGCAGGACTTCGTCAAAGTTCTTGTACGCGGCCGGAGCTTCGTCGATCGGATACTGACGACAGTTCGACAGTATGTCCGCATCATCGAACGATTGGTCGACTAGCTTTTGATCCAACTGCCGCGTGGCTGCCTTGCGTCCGAGTTGACGCCCAGCACCGTGGTTGACACTGTAACAACTGATCGCCGCACCCGCATCGGCCACCATCACCGCTGAACCTGCCTGCGGGTTACCCGGCAGTAAAATCGGATGACCAGTTTCGGCAAACGGTGTCCCGCGCAGGGCATGATGCCCGGCGGGAAAAGCCCGCGTTGCACCCTTGCGATGGACCCACGCCCGTTGGTTATCCACAATCTCTTTTCGTGCGATATTATGGCTGATGAAGTACACCATCTGTCCGGTGGTTCCGGGAATCACTTCTTGAAATGCTTCCAGCACCAAGCTGTTGATCAGCAAGTGGTTGACCGTGGCGAAATTTGCCCCAAGCGCCATGTCGTCCAAATACGCGTCCGCCTCGGGGGTACCAAGTGGAGCGTAGACAAGTTCTCGATCTTGTCCCGGTAGTGGGATATTCCACTGCTCGAATTTTGACTGGAGTGCGCGAAACTGCCCGGTTGCCAACAGGTGCCCGATCCCGCGCGATCCACAGTGCGACAGAAACGCAACATGCTGGTCAATCAGCCCAAACACTTCCGCGACTGTTCGCGCGCGAGCATCGTCAGCGACTTTAACGACTTCACATTCGCCAAAATGATTTCCCCCACCGTAAGATCCCAATTGCGAGATCTTGGCATCAAAATTACGGATTGATGACAATAGCATGTCCAGCCGCGATGAAAGCGACTCATGGGTGTCGTCGTGGCCGACGTGTTGCGAATCTTCACAACGCGCCGCCCATTCCGCCGGGATTCCCAGTGACTGGCAAACACTTGGCGATGCGCCGTTCACCAATACCTGCTTTCCCAACTCCGGATCAACGTGTCGAGATTTGGGAGCATTTCGCTGACCCCGCCCCGCACCTGTCGGCGTCCGCTCGCAGATCGCATTAATCAACGCACGACGCGTTCGTTTGTCGATCACCGAATCGGCCGGCAGATTCGTCTGCAGCAAGCTCATGGAGCACTTAATGTCCACACCGACCGGTCCTGGATAGACGTGGGTAGGCGAAACCATGACGCAGCCCACGGGCGCTCCATAGCCGCAGTGTGCATCTGGATTCAACACCACGTCCGTCACCCCCGGCGCCAGTCGCGAATTGACCGCTTGTTGTAGACAAATGTCGTCGAACGTCTGGCGTATCGCGTCCGTGCCAATCACGGTAATCGGCTTCTGCCGCTTTCCAGCCGGCAGAATCGCTGTCGCCTCGCCGTTGGCGATGATCTTGTGTTTTGCTTGAGTTTCGTTCGACATCACGGGATATTTCTTTGGGTTGTGAAGGGTTGTGAAAAAACAGCGACAAGGTGTTTGAAGAGACAATTCTGATGCTCTACCGTTGAGCTACAGCCGCTGATTGAAGCGACCGACAGGATTTGAACCTGTAACCGTCAGATCAATGTAGTCCCTTCGGCATTCGCTGCCTGAACTTAGTGTATCGAGCCAGTAACAACACGACGACAAGGGGTGACGAAACGTTTTGCGCGCTCTATCCATCTGAGCTACGGCTCCGTTCCGGGTACGAATCGACATAGGATTCGCCCGGCACAACCGATCGCATCCCAAAAACTTTTTGAGATCGATCGGAGTACAAATGGAGCCGGTGGGACTCGAACCCACGACCTCGGGTTGTAGATACCATGTAGTTCCGCCGGCATTCGTCGTGTTGTTACTGACTCGGAAATCCTACCCGAGGAAGGCGGCGTCCGATATGCGCCGCCTTCCTCTAGCCATGATTGGTTAAATTCGAACGGACTCGATTTCGCGAACCCAGTGGTCCAGTGAATGTCGACCTGCCGCCACGTCGGCCAGCAGCGTAAACACCTGGTCGCTGAATCCACCCACGTTTACGATATCTTCGCGCTCCTGCCCCTGGACCGTTCCGTACGGCTGGAGGTCAATACAAACCAACCGGGCCTGCGGATTGCGGGCCTGGAACTTAGACCATTCATTCATGGTCGCGGTTCGCCCACTACCAGCCCATCCACGACGATCTGAGTCGATCCACGATTCGTTGTCCGAAACGAAGACGACCAAATCGCCCAACGCACGACGACGGTTCAATTCGAATAACGGCGCACTGCAGTTCGTTCCGCCCGGTGAAACACGAGCAATCCGTTCGGCATTGGTCATTACCGTATCGCGCGCGTTCAACGCAATGTTGACGATCGTCTCCTTAAACGGAATCACTTCCGCCTGCGGATTCTTTCGCAAGATCGTCGCCGCAACCAGTGCCGCCACATCCAGGCAGCGAACTGCCGTTGTCGCTCCGTGACGGTGACCCGTCACCGGCGAATGCATCGATCCCGAAACATCCGGACAGACGTAAACCCTTCCCGATACTCGCGGTGCGTTACGGATCGCTAACTCCATCGCGTCCTGCAATGCGTCGCGAACCGCATGTGGTACGGTCGAGTCGATATTGGCGTATGCCACCATCAATTGGTACGGGAAGGCCCGGGCCTTCTCAATCAACTGCGGGTTGCGCAATCGGTTCGCCACGATCGACGTCAATTCTTCATTCTCGAACACACCGTGGCGTGCCAGTGTGTTCAAGTTCATTCGTGTCGTCTGCCACGAAGCGTTGCGTGCGATCTGCTGCCAATCTCGCTTCGTCAACGGCAGCGATGTCAACATTTGGAACGGTACGTCCGGAATCGAATCTCCCTTCTTGCGGTTGTTGTTCTTGAAACTCTCAAATTGGCGCACCAACTCGGGAAGCACTTCGTGGTTATGTTGACGTCCAATCAAGTACCCCAACAACGCTTCACGTGCCGGCGAAGTCGGCCGCGGATGCACCATCCGCACGATATCCGCCAATGACGGGTCGTTTCCAACCGAGCCCACAAATAGCTGATCGTCCGTACGCGATTCCAACCACTGCAATATTAACCGCTTCGGCGAAGTCCCCAGACTCTTGCGCCCCACCGCCCCGCTGCGCATGATCTGCACAAAATTCCGTAACATCTTCGGCGAATCGATCACTCGATTGAAGATCACGTTCAGTAACTGTGGCGATCGTGTCGAAAGCACTGCGCACAGTAGCGCTGGCATGTCCTTCATGTGTCCCTTATTGCGAGCATAAAGGGCCAGCTGCGCGAGGTATTCCGGTTCGACGTGCGCCGCGTGCGATAGAACCGCGTCCAGTTGGCTGGACGCAATTGCATAAAACGTCGCCCCCAGGCAGCCAGTCGCCGCCAGCTGAGCCAAGGCTTGCTTGTGCGAACGCGAGTACGCCAACCCACCCGCCTCGTTCCGGGTATCGGCCTTTGCGGTCCATCGTCCGCGGATCGAGCTGAACAGGGTCTTGTTTGCCATTGTTCTATTCCTTTGCGAGTCGGGCCAAACTTTGCATGCCAGATACGGTTCTGTTGTCTGTTGGATGGTTTTTCTGCTAACGCATAGAGCATGCCAAAACCTCACCACAACGCACACAAAAGCTGTAACTCATTTAGCCACAATGCTTTACGAGGCAACTCGCCCATTCGAGTCCCGGGGACTCGGCGCAGCCATCGCAAATAAGCTATACTGCAGTATCGTGTTTTATATGTCCGTATAAATCTCCTGCCATGGGATGCGATGGTGACCACGCAGGTTGTCTTTGGACTGCTGGGAGCGAAACTGGACGCCGGGGAGGGAGAATCGCGGTGGGAGCAGTGGCGGCCGACGGTCGCGCTGTGCCAGCACGAAGACTTCTTGATCGACCGCTTCGAGTTGCTGTACGAATCGAAGTACGGTCCGATGGCCAAGGTCGTTGCGGACGACTTGCGGCACGTTTCACCGGAGACGCGTGTGTGTCTTCATGAGATGTCGTTCTGCGACCCATGGGATCTGGAAGAGGTCTACGGCAAGCTGCACAGTTTTTTTAACAGCTATGCGTTTCGATCAGACGAAGAACGGTATCTCGTCAATATCACGACCGGCAGTCACGTCCAGCAAATATGTTTGTTTCTCTTGGCGGAATCGCGACATGTGCCGGCGGAATTGCTGCAGGCGTCCCCTCCGAGACGTAGCAAGCGGGGAATTGGCACGTATCGCACCATCGATTTGGATCTATCGCGTTACGACCAGCTGGCGGAACGTTTTGCCCTTGAACAGCGGCAGGGTGTATCCTATTTGAAATCGGGAATCGAAACCCGCAACTCGCGATTCAACGAACTGATTGAGCGCATTGAGCGAGTCGCGATTCATAGCCGCGCGCCGATGTTGATCACGGGGCCAACGGGAGCTGGCAAGAGCCAATTGGCGCGTCGCGTTTACGAACTAAAGAAGCAGCGACGGCAGTTGTCAGGACCATTTGTGGAAGTCAACTGTGCTACGTTGCGTGGTGACCAGGCGATGTCGGCGTTATTTGGTCACGTGAAGGGTGCCTATACTGGCGCAACGGCCGCCCGTGATGGATTATTGCGCGCAGCCGATGGAGGCATGTTGTTTCTCGACGAGATTGGAGAACTAGGTGCCGACGAACAGGCGATGTTGCTGCGGGCGATTGAGGAGAAACACTTCTTGCCGGTCGGTGCCGACACCGAGGCAATGAGTGATTTTCAGTTGATCGTCGGCACGAATCGCGATTTGCATCAGGATGTCGACGCCGGCGTTTTTCGGGAAGACCTGTTGGCTCGGATTAACCTCTGGACGTTTCGGTTACCCGGACTGGCCGAACGTCGAGAAGACATCGAACCGAACTTGGACTACGAATTGTCGCAGTACGCCGCCAAGACTGGTACCGTCGTGCGGATGAACAAAGAGGCTCGTGAGCGGTTCTTGCGGTTTGCCGAGTCGGACATGGCGACTTGGCGTGCCAACTTTCGTGACCTCAACGCCGCTGTTACTCGGATGGCCACACTGGCCGCCGGAGGGCGCATCAGTATCGCATTGGTTGACGAGGAGATCCTGCGATTGCGCGAGCAGTGGACGTCGGCGACGGACACTGAATCGGTCCAAGCAGTTTTGTCGGGGTTGGTCGAACCGACCCAATGGGACCGGTTTGACCTCGCCGGTTTAGCCGAAGTCGTTCGCGTGTGCCGAGCCTCCAAGACCTTGTCGGACGCGGGACGCGAATTGTTTGCTGTCTCACGCACCAGCAAGGCCAAACCAAATGACGCCGATCGCTTGCGCAAATACCTCGCTCGGTTCGGTATGGAGTGGGACGACCTGTAGCCAAGTTTCGGTCGCTTCCCAAGTCGAATCACTCACGTCGTCGACTTGTCATGGCCGATCGCCGCCAACGATCCAAACGTACGTCGACTCATCTGCATGGTCTATCTCCCTGTTGAGTGAGTCTATATTCTAGCGACTAGGCCAGTGCGCCGATAGAATCGAGGCAAAGGAGAACCGACAATGATGATGACGATATGCCGTTACGAGCGACGTGCATTTGTGTTTGCATTCGTGCTGACCAGTGTTGCAGCTGGAATGAGTGGTTTGTGCCCATCGAGTGCCGCCAGCGACTTGACGATTTGGGATGACCAGGCCGCCTCCAGCTGGGATCGAGCGTACCCGGTTGGCAATGGTCGAATAGGTGCGATGCCATTCGCCGAGTTCCCGCGGGAAAAGCTGCTGATCAATGAAGAGACCATTTGGGCTCGGGGCAATGACGACGCTTTCCTCATGCCAACGGACAGCTTTGCCCACCTGGAAGAGGTGCGGAAGCTCGAGTCGGCGAGAGACTACCAGGGCGCTGACAAGTATTTTGAGGCCCATCTACAGACGGGCATCGATCCCGATTCGTATCAGTTGCTCGGGTCGTTTCAATTGGAATACCAAGACGTTGCACCACTTAAGAGTGTGCACCGAGAATTGTCACTAGCCACTGGTGTGGCAACCAATCGATACGAATTGCAAGACGGGACCAGAATCACTCAACGAGTGTTTGCCAGTCATCCGGACAATGTAATCGTGGTAAGGATCACGTCGAATCGGGCGATAGGAATCATTGCGGGCTGGGATGCAAAGCAGGGACAGGCCAAGGTCCAGGCGGAGCACCGGGACTTGGTCCGAACAGGACAAGCGACCGGTGATCGGGGGACTCGCTACGTCGGCCGAGTAAGGGCGCTGCCGGCGGAGATCGGCGAGGTCGTAGATCATACGCTTCAGATCAAAAACGTCCAGGAAGCAACACTCTGTCTTGCGGCTGCCACGAATTTTCATCGGACCGACAGCAATGCGACATTGCCAGACGGATGGCAAAATCAAGCGCTGCGCGATCTTGACCGATTAACCGGGAAGTCCGTTGATGACATCCTGGCAGCGGCGATTCAGGATCACCAACGCTACTTCGATCGAGTCGGCATTGACTTGGGAACGTCCAGCGACGAGATCGCAGGATTGCCGACCCATGAGCGACTAGCAAGGATTAGGGCTGGGGAGGCGGACGATCCAGACCTTATCGAAACCTACTTTCAATTCGGCCGGTACTTGCTGATCGCATCGTCACGTCCGGGGACGTTTCCCGCCAATCTGCAAGGGCTATGGAATCCGCACGAGCAAGCTCCGTGGGGTTCGGACTATCATTTGAATATCAACATCCAAATGAATTATTGGCCGGCGGAAACTACGAATCTCGGTGAGCTGCATCAACCGATGTTCGATCTCGTTCGCTATTACCAACCCAACGGCCGCGAGATGGCTCGCCGGTTGGGAATGGAAGGCTGGTGCATGGGGCATGCGTCGGATGTATGGGGACACGCGCGGATCATGAGCCGCACCGCGTATTGGGGCGGGTCGTTCTTCGGGGGCCAGTGGATGACCTTGCATATGTTGGAGCACTATCGGTTTTCGCGTGATCGTCAGTTTCTCGAGTCGCATTGGGATCTGCTGACGGACTCCGTCCGGTTTGTGAAGTCGTGGCTCATTCAGGACGACACTGGAACGTTTGTCGCGAGGCCGTCGTGTTCTCCGGAAAACTCGTTCATCTACACCGACGGCGACGGACGACGAGTGCGCGCCGCATTGTCGGCCGGCGACTCCTTCGATCAATTCATGGTACTGCAGGTGTTGAATGATTATCTGGAAGCGGCTTCGGCAATTGGCAAACAGGACGACCCATTAGTTCAGGAGGTCAGACAGCTGGTCCCGCGGGTCTATCGCCCCCAAATCGCCGAGGATGGTCGGTTGATGGAATGGCGCCGGCCATTCGTCGAAGCCGAGCCGGGGCACCGGCACATGTCGCACATCATCGGCGCTTATCCTGGCAATCAAATCAATGTCGATCACGATGCGGCGATGAGAGACGCGGTATTGAAATCGATCGAGGGGAGATTGAGTCGTGGAGGTGCCGGGACCGGTTGGAGCCGCGCCTGGACAATCGGCATCTTTGCTCGACTTTCTGACGCACACAAGGCACACGATAACCTGATCGCAATCCTGCAACGATCAACGCTCGACAATTTGTTCGACAACCATCCGCCATTTCAAATCGATGGCAACTTTGGCTCGACCGCCGCCATCGCGGAAATGCTGTTGCACAGCCATAACGACGAAATCAAATTGCTACCCGCGTTGCCAGATGCCTGGCCCGACGGACATGTCCGTGGCCTGCGAGCACGCGGTGATTTTACCGTTGATATTGTCTGGAAAAACGGACGACTGCAAGAGGCGACCATTCACGCCGGAGAGAATGCCGTTGAGGGCAAGGTGCCGGTCGTGCATCGCACGCGGAAAGCAAGCATTGACGTGAAGCCAGGAGCGAGCACGACCGTGACACTCGACGCGTTCTGATTGCGAATTCGCGCCTTAACCAACACGTTGTCGGCTATCCACCAGCATCTTCGCAAATCTCGCTTGTTGGTCAACCAGCTCGTGGGCCGGGACAGCCGGGACCGTTCCGTCTTCCAGCAGCCAGGCCGGCCGTCACAACCGAGGAGGTTCGGAGGAAATGACGTCGGTGAATGACTGTCATAAGGTTACTCCCTATCTTGCATAGCGGCGACGGCACGAACGAAAAGCGCAACTTGGCCCGGTGTGACTCCAGACTTATCAGCGACCGCCTTAGCGACGGAATGATAGTCCTCACCAGCATTCAGCCGCTCGAACAACTCGGACACGTATGGCTTGACCTTTTGCACCGCAGAATCATCCAGTTCTGGCGGCGCGGCGCCCGGGGGTACGGCGGACATCCCCAGACAAAGCACATAGCGGACAACGTTGTTGAGGACAAAGAACGGCGAGACAATCAGCGAAATCATTCCCCACCAACCCAGCACCAACGTAACACCAGTCATAGTCCAGAAATGACGGTGAACACATGACTTGCAGAGGTTACCATCAATGGACTTTGGAAATCGTATGACGAGCGCGCCAATATTCTGATAAAACGTGACATGTTTCGTGTCGGCCTCCACGCCACAATCTTGACATATCATATCAGCACGCCTTCCTGTTTATGCTGGGGCTTTACACTTGTGCCCACATGTAGCGATTCTAACACAAACCAGTCGCAACACCGCTCGCATTGTAGCCATGATTTCCTGTCCGAAGCAAGCGTCGGCTCAGTTTGGACCGCAGGAGAGCTGTTTTCGTCAAACAGGGATGATTGCAATTGCAGTCGGTACAGTTTATATGTATTGCTTCGTCCAGCGGTTGCCTGGCTATTGTGTTGCATCGTTGCGAGCCCAACCGCATAGTCCCGCCGAGTAAGACCTCGATTGCGAGAGAACCGATGCGAATCCGTCGACTTTCTGTGTTGGCTACCGGCTTGGTATGTTCCTTCATTCTTGCGGGCATTGCCAACGCCGACGATGCTGCCCTTCGGCGCGACGTGTTAGACGGCATAGAAATGATCGAGCAGGAGAGCGGCCATACGTGGGTTGTTACACAACGTTCTGAGGGGCGTTTTCCGGCGGCCAATAACGGAGAATCGCGTGGCCAATGGCAACGTGACGGTTACGTGCGTTTGGATGGCGGTCCACTGGCAATCATACGCAAAGACGACAAGATCGCAGTTCAAGTGGACGACATGTGGATGACGGTCGAGCAGGCCAAACAACGAACTCGGAGCGGTCGCAGACGACAGACGACCACTTACGATGAACTTTTGTCTCAGTCGGAACTGCCGACAGTCCTGTTGCGCGACTATCTGAATCGCGCTACTGGGTTTCGGCGAGATGGAGATGTGATATCGGCCACATTGTCCGTAGCGGACGCCGCGACCTTATTCTTCCCGCCCGACGCGACCGGTCCTGGCGCCGCTGGAAACCAGGGCAACGGCAGCGGCCGTGCGCCCCTTCGCGATGCGTCTGGAACGGTAACGGTCGAACTTGCAGACAAAGCCGTCGTTAGTATTTCCGTGCAGGCGACCGGCGCAATTCGACAGCGAGGGGAGGATCGCGAGGTCTCTCGATCCGTAACGACCACCTTTGACATTGCGGCCAAGGCGGAGATGGACGTGCCGTCCGATGCAAGAGAGATTATTGAGGCACAGCTTGCCGGCAGGCCCTCGAATGTCTTCGTACCGGAAGCGGGATTCCAGCGACTGTTCAATGGCTACGATTTAACTGGATGGAGCGGTGACGCCGCGTTTTGGTCTGTCGTTGATGGCGCCATTGTCGGCCGCACCACGCGCGACAAACCAACTCGTGGCAATACGTTTGTAATCGCCAAACAAGCCGGCGACGAGAGTGATCGAGACCTGGTTGTCGATGATTTTGAATTGCGATTGTCGTACCGCATCACACCCAACAATGATACAGGTTTCGCCAATTCGGGAATCCAATATCGCAGCGTCGCCAGGGGGAATTTCGTAGTCGCAGGGTACCAAGCCGATTTTGAGGCCGGCAAGACGTATTCGGGAATTCTGTACGATGAAGCTGGTGGAGCGGGCGGACGTGGGATCTTGGCCGCGCGAGGGGAAGCGGTTGCATGGGCCGCCGACGGCACTAAACGAGTCACCGGTTCGGTTGGTTCTTCGGAGGAGATCCAGGCGAATATCAAGCAGGATGACTGGAACGAGTACGTGATCATCGCCCATGGGAATCGTCTACAACACTTCATCAACGGCAAACAGACTATCGATGTGATCGACGATGCCGACGGCAAGCGTCTGTCATCGGGGATCCTGGCGTTGCAGTTGCATGCCGGCGAGCCGATGACCGTCGCGTTTAAGAATATCCGGATCAAGTCGCTAAGTTCGCCGGAAAACACTGCGGCCAGCAATACCACGGTGGCAGCAGGTTTTCGGTTGGAACAATTGTATGTCGTTCCTAAAGAACGGGAAGGATCGTGGGTCGCTACATGTATCGACGACAAGGGGCGGATGATTGTGTCGGATCAAAACGGCAAGCTCTATCGATTCGAATTGCCACAACCTGGCCAGGTCGTGCGGATTGAGCCGCAACCGATCGACTTGCAAATCGGGGGGGCTCATGGATTGCTGTACGCCTTCGACAGCCTGTATGTTATGGTCAATGAAGGTTCGTTGACGCATGGTTTGTATCGGGTCACTGATACGAATGGGGACGACGATTTCGATGATGTCAGACTACTCAAGGCCATCAATGGTGGCGGGGAACATGGTCTTCATGCCGTAATTCCTTCGCCAGACGGGCAATCGCTGTACGTTGTCTGCGGCAATCAGACTCGATACTTTGACATGGACGCGTCACTTGTTCCATTACATTGGGGCGAAGACGAATTGTTGCCACGGTTGGAAACCGGATTCATGGCAGGCGTGCGTGCTCCCGGTGGCTTCATTGCTCGCACCGATCCAGACGGCAAGACCTGGGAGTTGATTGCGCACGGATTCCGCAACGAATTTGACATTGCGTTCAACCGCGACGGCGAGCTCTTTACGTTTGACGCGGATATGGAATGGGACATCGGCGATCCGTGGTATCGCCCAACTCGCGTCAACCATGTGATTAGCGGAGCCGAGTTCGGCTGGCGGAGCGGCGCCGGCAAATGGCCAGATTATTATTTCGACAGCTTTGGGGCAGTCGTGAATGTCGGCCCAGGTTCTCCCACGGGCGTATCGTTTGGTTACGGCAGCAAGTTCCCCGCGAAGTACCAGAACGCGCTGTATATCTCCGATTGGAGCTTCGGAAAGCTATACGCGGTGCATCTGACTCCTGACGGAGGAAGTTATGCGGGCGAATTGGAAGAATTCGTTACTGGCCAGCCGTTTCCGATCACAGACGTGATCGTTAATCCGCACGATGGCGCGATGTATATGACGGTGGGTGGCCGCGGAACACAGTCGGCCTTGTATCGAGTGACATATACAGGCACAGAATCGACAACTCCCAGTAACAATCCTGCGGCCAGTATCGGTTTGCAGGTGCGACGTAAGCTGGAAGGGTTTCACGGCCGCGCCGTGGCCGGATCCGTGGACGAGATTTGGCCGAACCTGGCACACGAAGATCGAGCGATTCGTTTTGCAGCTCGCGTCGCGCTGGAATGGCAGGACCCGACGCTATGGCGACAGCGGGCACTTGATGAACGCGATCCCCGCACAGCGATCGCCGCCATCGCCGCATTGGCTCGAGTAACGAGTAAAGACCAGATTCATCGCGACCCTAACGACCCGCCAGTGGCGAGAGAAGTCCAGGAACAAATGCTGATGACGTTGGATCGCGTTGGTTGGAATGCGCTGGCCGACGCAGACAAAGTCGACTTGTTGCGCGCGCTCACCGTGGTGTTCACCAGGACGGGCAAGCCTGCTGAGTCTGTACGGCGCGAAGTAGTTGCGCGGTGCGAGCCGCTGTTCCCGACCCAAAGCCGCGAACTAAATCACTTGCTGGCCAACTTGCTCGTCTATTTGGACGCTCCGACGGCGGCAGAAAAGCTGGTACGAGCCATGCAGCAGGGATTAACTCAAGAGGAGCAGATCGATTACGCCTTGTCATTGCGAGTGTTAAAGAATGGATGGACGATGGAGTTGCGCGAAGCGTACTTCCGCTGGTTCGTGGAGACAGCCTCCAACTACCGAGGCGGCAACACATTCGCCAGCTCGCTGCGGACGATGCGGGAAAATGCAATCGCGACACTCACGGAAGAGGAACGCAACGGCCTGCAAACGCTGTTGGACCAAGTCCCGGAAAGTAAATCTCCGGCAGAAATGCTGGCGCAGCGGAAGTTTGTGAAAGAGTGGACACTGAATGAATTGGTACCGATCGTCGTAGAGGGGTTGAAGGGTGGTCGCGACTTTGAGCAGGGGCGGCGGGTATACGGTGCCGTGGCTTGTGCATCATGTCACCGGTTTAACCAGGATGGTGGCTTGGCGGGACCGGAGTTGACGGGGGTCGCTGGCCGATTCAGTGTTCGGGACTTGTTGGAATCCGTAGTGGAACCGAGCAAGGTGATCAGCGACCAGTATGCCGCCATCCGGATCGTGACGAAGCAAGGGCGGATTGTTACAGGGCGAATCGGCAATTTGAGTGGCGATTCGTTCAGCGTGGTGGAAAACATGCTCAACCCGGGCGACATGACGGGTGTGCGTCGCCAGGACATTGAGACAATCGAACCGTCGAAGGTCAGCGTGATGCCGGCGGGCCTATTGAACACACTGGAGCAGGAGGAAATCCTGGATCTGGTGGCGTACCTGTTGTCGCGTGGCGATACACGGCACCGCTTCTTTGAACCAAGATAGCCTTGATGGTTGGCGATTGTGGTTTCTGGTTCACATTGAAGTGCAGAGCCAACATGACACCGATCTGTCTCGGCGGATGTTCGTCTATTTCTATCGGCTGTTCGACAAGTATAATGGCAGGGAGATTGTGAGCCTCGCGATCTTGGGCGATGCACATGCGAAATGGCAAATGGCGCCGTATGTGCGAAGCTGGGAGGGAGGCCACATCGAGTGTTGTCCTGGTGTCGTCCGATTGTTGGATTTGGAGGCGGAACTGCAGGATCGGGCCCAGGCCGGTAGTCCGTTTGCACTGATTGCGCTGGCACATCTGGCAACCCAGCGGACGACGCCGGAGGAGCCCGATAGAATGATCGGCAAGCTTCGGCTGCTACGTCATTTGTATGACGTCGGCGCGGATCGGGAGCTGATACGCCGCGCCTTTCGGTTACTGGATTGGTTGATGAAATTGAGTCCCGAGTTAGAGTTGGATCTTCAGCGGCAGTTGCACGAAATGGA
>JAGQPD010000506.1 GCA_020426865.1 Planctomycetales bacterium | reverse complement strand
CGGTGGGAGTGAATTGTCTTCCGTGAGCCGAACAGCGGGGGTGTCATGCCACGCCCATTGGTCTTCCGTTAGCAAATCGGCGGGAGTGTGTCCGTCGAAGAGGATCGGGACATCGTTGGCGAGCGATAAAGCGGAGCCTTCGTTGTTGAGCACGAACAGTTCCACCTTGGCGGACAATTCGGGATTCGGTGGCCGTCGCCATCTCATTTCGCTGGAAAACTGGTGCGGCGTCACGTGCAGGCCGCAGATTTCTTGGGCAACGCTTTCTTGGGCAACAAGCGGCACGATGATGAAGAGTAATGCAATTGAGATAAGAAACCGCAGTCCGGGATTCTGAAAGTGTGTGAGCATCAAAGGGTATCCATGCAAATGGGTTGTTGGGAGGCACGCCATCGAAGCGAGACGCAGTCGCGCGACGGACATCGTTCACCTTCATCCGTCGTCCCTGTATTATCCTGCCCTCGATCATCGTCCATCCCCCAAACGGTAGTGCTGCCGATTCGCTCGTGCAGTGCAACGAAAACGGGTCGCGTAGCGGCTCCGCCGAATGACCCGGCCAATACCTGACGGTTCGAGGTATCAGGCGAAGCAACGGCTTTTCGAGCGAGCATAGGTTGTCTAAACTGTAACATCGACTTCCCAATGTTGCCATACACCAACAAGGACACGACCGTGCCATGATTTTTTCATACAGCCGTGATGATCATCCTCGTCCATACCGCGGCAATCGCTGACGACTTGACGATTCTAGCGACAGGTGCCGTCGGGGATGGTCAAACGTTGTGCACGGCCGGTATCCAGAAGGCGATTGATCAAGTCTCGACGGCCGGAGGCGGACGCGTCACCGTTCCGCATGGAATCTTCAAGTCCGGCTCGCTGTTCTTGAAGCGGGGCGTGGAGTTGCATCTTGCCGAAGGGGCGGTGCTGTTAGGTTCGACAGAGTTGTCGGACTATCCGAAACGCGAGACACGTATCGAAGGGCATTTTGAACCATGGACATCGGCATTGATCAACGGACAAGATCTAGATCAAGTAACGATCACCGGAAGGGGAACGCTCGATGGAAATGGCAAGCCGTTTTGGATCGCTTTTTGGAAACGCCGAGCAGAAAACCCGAAATGCACGAATCTCGAGGTGGAGCGGCCGCGGTTGGTATTTCTGCAAAACTGTGAAAATGTCACCATCGACGGGATTCACCTCAAGGATTCCGGCTTTTGGAACCTGCACGTCTACAAATGCCGAGACGGGTTAATCGAAAACATCACGATTCGAGCACCGCACGGGGATCCTCCGAAAATTATCGGTCAATCGCAGCCGTGGAATGAAATCTCCGTCGATCGTGCTCCCAGCTCGGACGGAATCGACTCCAAAGCTCACTTGGACTGTGATGTGTGATGTCGCAAAACACCTTTGAGCCTCGGCACTCCGGCCAGATCAGGGTATAATGCTAACAACCGGATCTGGCTAGCTTTCACAAACGATGGCGCAGCCCATTGGCTACGGGCACCTAGGGGTCCCTTAGCTTTGAGCCCGAGTCCGCGCGTAGTCGCGCTGGCAACTGGCTGGACTGACGAAAACCTACTTGGAGAGAGTTTATGAGCAGCACCGTGGACGCGCCTCTGGAATGGGTAGAAGCGGTATGTGACCTACGTCTGCCGTCCAATACAGACCGACGATTACAGGAACTCATGGACCGTAATAACGAGGGCCTCCTAACCGAGGCTGAGCAAGCCGACTTGGAAGCCTTGGTAGAACTCAGCGAGCGTCTGTCTCTGGTCAGAGCAGAAGCTCTACACCTTTTGGGTCGAAAGCCAGAATGACTCTGCCAAGCCACATCGCCGAGGTGGTAGAGCGGCGTGCTCGCGGCCGCTGTGAGTACTGTCGAATGTACCAGA
>JAGQPD010000505.1 GCA_020426865.1 Planctomycetales bacterium | reverse complement strand
TGGAGGCAGGAAGATGGGGGCAGGAAGATGGGGGCGGAGGGTGGAGGCAGGAAGATGATGAGGAAAAAATGATGTAAGATGGGAAAGGTGAGCGGCGCAATATAGGCAGTCTTCGAAGAGGCGGAGAGGGCTATTCTGTGCGGTGGCACATTCGGGACCCGAACAATACGGCGATTGCCCTTTCTTGTTTGACAATTGCCGCAGTCATCATGGCTGCTGCAACGATTTATCGGGACGTGTCCGCACCGGACCCTGAGGAGATGCGGCGCCAATTGGACATGAGATCCCCGGTCGACATGGAGGTCGGTGGTTTTTGTGACGACGGGGGATCGATTTTTGTCCGAATGGTTGACTCCCAAGGTGCGACGGTCGATCTTTTTGTGTGTCACGATCTCTCGGGGTGGTACGAAGGCGAGTTGTTTGTTGGAGATTTGCCAAGTGATGCATCGCGGCGGTCACACCTTGTTCCGTTGGGAAGTGATGAGTACAAACGGGCGATCGACCTTCTCAAAGAGGCGGTCGAGCGATATCGAGAACGACGTGTCGACGTGCATGCGCTTCCATACTGTGCGTGCACGAAGATGATCGTTGACTTGTCGGTACGACTGAAGACGGCATCGCTTGACGGAGAGTAGGTTCGATGTCGTAGGCGGTTCGAGGTGTCGCGACTGTCCACTCATTCGGGCACGCCGCCGATCTTTTCATGATCGTTGCCGAAAGGCCGTAAATGCTCGCGTGGTTTCGACTAGCGAGTCTGGCTGAACGTCCTCCGTCGCACGTTCGTTGCGGATAGCTCGGGCTCGCAGCCGTGCTCGTGTCGATTGAAGGCCGAACGCAGCTTCCGAGTCAATCGCGCTCGACTGCTGCAGTTTTCTCTTGGGCGACTCTGGTCGAGTGGATGTAGACAGGGTGGTGGGTTCACCGAACATCGCGGCGACCGCCTGATCGGTAGCGTCGCCATCGAGACGACGGAGGCTGACGGCCCGTGCCTGGAGATTGGTAGGGGCCTGCGGTGAGTTGTATTGAAGGAACCCATCGCAGTAGATCGTTTCACCCGGTTTGTACCCCGGACCACATCCTGTGTCGTTGGTATAGATGCCGACCGAATAGGTATCTGGAGATTCGCTTTCATACCGCAAACCATCCAACAGAATGGCGTCGACGGTAAGGTTCTTGTCGGCGCCGGTCGCCGTGTTGCCATCGTTGCTGAAGGCGACTCGAATTTGATCGATCGTCAATGGCGATGGATGGGTGTACGTGTAGCTGACGAACTGCCGCGAATTCGGATCGCCACCGATGTTGTTCCAAGTGCGAACGGCAAACCCATCGATTTCGATTTGCATTTGTTCTTCGCCGGTGTGTCCGGCGGCGAGAATTTCCACGACCGATCCCGTGGCCGACTGTGCATATTGAAAGTAACCGCCGCAATGCAAAGCTTCACTTTGTTTGTTACCAGGAGCACACCCGGTGGCGTTATCCCAGGTTGCTGTGGAATAGGTGGTCGGGGCCTCGGTTTCGTAGCGTTGTCCGTTGAACGTGATGGCGTCGACGATCAGGTTGCGATCCCGTCCCGTGGATGTGTTGGCATCATTGGAGAATTCGATTCGCAGTTGGTCCAAAGTTACCTGACTGGGATGCGTGTACGTATGACGTTCAAACGCGCGATTGTCCGCATCTCCGCCCACGTGGCGCCATGTCTTGACGACAGCGTTGTCGATCAGCAGCTGCATTTCCTCTTCACCCGTCTCGCCGGCAGCGAAAATTTCGATCACGGTTCCGCCGTCTGGCAGCGAGTAGTCGAAATATCCGCTGCAGTGGATCGTTTCGCTTTGCTTGTTGCCCGGGGCGCAACCATCGGCATTATTCCACGTTCCGACCGAGAATGTGGATGGGTCTTCGCTCTGATAGGTGACCCCATTGACGACAATCGCATCGACATTCAGGTTTTTGTCAGCACCCAAAGCTGTCGATCCATCGTTGGAAAAGACGATTCTGATTTGATCGATGGTTAGGTCGCCAAAATGCTTGTATTGGAACGTTTGGAATTGACGCTGGTTGAAATCTCCGTCGATATTGTCCCACGTTTGTGCGACTTGCCCATCGACCCACAGTTGCATTTGTTCTTCGCCCGTATCGCCAGCGGCGAAGATGGTGATGTCGGTGGTCGCGGCGTTCGACAGGTCCGTAAACATATTATGGAAGAACGTCTGCAGCCGCTCGTCCGCAGGTGATACGGGCGGTCCGAACTGGCGCCAGTCGTCCAGCGCGTAGTTCATTCCCATTGAGCCGGCCGCGAACACGGTGGCGCCGCTGGCCGCGGTATAGGCCGTCGCATGAGCGCTCAACGCGCCTGCGTTGTATTCAAAAAAGGTCATTTGATCGTTACGGCATCCAGGCACCAGCTGATCCCATTCGTATCCGACGCGATTGGCAAACGTGGCGCCAGTAAGGATCTCTGAACCGTTGAACCACGGGTGCGAAAGACTGGCGGTTGCGACCGTGTAATCCGGGTAAAGACTCTCATCGGGATCAAAGTCCGTCGTGAACGTGTCCATGTACTGCACGCCGATCAGTTCACATTCGGGCCGCGCCGGCGTAAGCTGCCGAAACTGCATTGACTTCTTCGACAAATCTGGTTCGGGATCCTCATTGGCAGTTGGCGGTTTTACCTTGTAGCCAACCAGTGTTTGCTCGGCGTTCTCGAACCGGACTTGCCAGTACGCCATATTCGATCCCATGAACACGAGATTGGTGCCCGCATCGCGAGCTGCTTCGAACGCCGTCCGCATTTCCGATGTCCAATATTCGTCATGGCCACTGGCGATGACGAGCTGATGATCTTGAAGGCTGGCCGGGTCGCGGTGCACGTCGACGTTCGTCGCGTACTGCACGTCAAATCCTTCCCGTTCGAGATACCGCAACAAGTTCACTTCGTAACGCAGGATGTGGGTGATGTCCGCATAGGGTCGATCAAACGATACTTTATCCGCGGCCGCCGGATCATACAGGGAATGCCCACCCCAACTGTTGTACGCCTGCCAGGTGTTGACAGGAACCTCGACCAGAATATCCGAATGCCGCGACGCCTCCGCCCGCACGATGAATGGCACGTGATGCGCTTCTCCCGCGTTGGGCCTGCTGGTCAAAATTAGGTTCGCCAGATAATAACCGGAGTGCCAATCGTATGGCACAACAAACGACTGCGTTACCGACCAATTCGCGCGCACTTCCAGCGTCACAGGATCTGGTGCTGGTATTCCTTGATTGAACCCCACAAAACTGCTTCCAGCTGTTGCCGGCAAATCGGCAACCCGCCGACCGCCGTCCCCGTCATACCAACCCAGCCGATAGATTTCGATCCGGTAGTTGTAGCCCTGGTCGGAACTGACATGGAATTCAACCGACTCGCCCGGTGCGACGCTCGCTTCCGAGGTGTACCCTTCGATCGAATGTAGCGGCGCCACCGGCGTCAACCACGACGATTGGGGTGCGCCCGCTCCGTCGCTCGAATAACATGCGACCGATGTCCCAGCTAACCCCGTGCAGGCCAACAAATGCCGCTGCTCCAAACGCTCGATTCCCGTCAATCGATCCCCAGTTCCCCGCTCCCGTCGGCCCCCACTCGCCGCCTGTCGAACTCGGCCTCGCATTATTCACCAACCCCCCGCTGCTACTGCATCTGGAAGAATACACAAGATGGGTAGTATATACCGATTTGGTTTGAGTGCTAGCAGGTAATGGCAATTGCACGAGAAAGGGCGTTGGGGCTGGGCCACGTCGTGAACGGCTGGGCGTACTCGTGCGGTGCGTCAGAATATTGTGAGCATGCTCATAATAGTTTCGCCCGATATCGGAGCTTGGCCATTCTGCGTCGAGTCGAGTCAGTTGGTAGCGCGCGCCAGTGCCGGTCCCTGAAAAAAAGGCAAACATATGTGTCCGGCAAATTCCGTCGACGGCAATGCTCTGGTTGGCGGTACAGCTCAAGTCGCTTGTTGAACGGGTTGGGCGGGGCCAGCGGGGCAAATTGGTGGGGGCAAATTGGTATTTGCTAGATTGGGGAGACGCAACGATGCAGAGCGTGAAATCGAAGGGTCGGTGGGGATTGGTCGCGGCGATATTGGCTGGAGCGTTGTTGGCGGTAGGGGGGCCCCGGTCGGCGGAGGCGGCGGGTGGACGAGTTCGCGTGGTTTCGGTGCCGGTCGTCGTTCCTGTCTATCGGCCGGCCATTGCCTACGCACCCTACTACGTGGGACCCGAACAATGGGTCGTCAACATGTGGGTCAATGGTGTTTACATCTCGCGCACGTATGTCGCGCACAACAGCTATCAAGCAACATTGCAAGCGGGGCAGGAGTTTCCGTTTGCTCAGTTGGCGAGTGTCGCGAAGGTGCACTACTAAGGCTGCCACGAGTGCATGGCGAATTGCGTTTGCCTCTAGTCGGCGCCGTTTCGCGTCAAGAGCGCCCGTAGTTGGGCCGCGGAGACATCGTCCTTCGTCATGTAGTGGGCCGACCCGTCACCGTATGCTGAGACAAAGCCAGAGTGGTCCATGGTGAACACGCCTTTGAGCGGATCGTCCAGGTCGACGTTCCAGTCTTCTGGTTTCGTCCAGACGACGGCGTGTTCGGGCGCGACCTCAATGATCTGGATCGTTTGCGATGTACCGTCGGTGATGTCGCGAATTCGCAGAGGATTGCCATTGGGTAGTGCGTCTGGCAGGGGAAAGTAGGTTTCCTTTGCGACTGGAGCAACATACGTGGTGCGTCCTTCCCCGATTCTTGCCCGCAACGCCACGTTCGGTTCGGCAAACACTTCGGGCATTTGCACGACGAGAGTGCGGTTGTGAGGACTGTCCCATGGTTCGTCCAAATGGAATTGTTTGTACAATGCATCCTGTTCCAGATACGGTAAGACATGGACTCGCCAGCTCAAGAGCGGTCGTCCGGACGCATCGTAACTGGCCTGCCGCAAGAGTTCGCCGTGCACTGATTCGTAATTGAGTAACGCGATGGCAATGGACTTGAATTGTTGCATGCGTTCATTAGGGGCCGCTGACTCCTGCCAGAAGAGCAACATATCGACGATCGATCTGGCAAGACGGTGGGCCTCGTCGGGGCCTTCACCGATCGTCAACACAACCGACGATTCGTCCGTCATTGGTTTTGCAAGGCTCAACAGCTTCAGGGCAGATTGACGTACTTCATTGGGTATTCCTCGCAGATCTTCGTTCAATCGCGATGTTCCGAAGGCGAGAAGACGGGACAAGGTCATTTGGATGTCGGATGCCTTGGCTGAGCGCGATGTTTCAATATGCAAGGTTGCCTTGGGCGATGGTACGAGGTCGACGGTCACTCCGCCCCAAAGAAGGTCATCGGCAATCATTCGTCCGTCCACCGCTTCGAAGGGTGGAGGAAGAGTCGGGAGCATTTCGCGGATGACTCGACGACTGTCGGCGTCTCCCAGTAGGAGCAGACCGAACGTTGACGAGCCCAACTTTTGCATTGCCTCGGTGGCCGACTTGCGCGGGGGAGCGGTGTGGTGCTGGGTAAGTTTTTCCAGTTGACGTTCGTTGCGTGCCGCAAGCAACACCTTACCGTGGGGCCGAAAGACGCGGGGCATCCGGGGTGCCACAGGTTTTGTTCCCAGCAATTGCTGGATGGCACCGGTGTTCGCCCGATCGTTTAGCTCCATAACCCAACCTGGTCCCCCGAATTCCAAATCAGCGACTCGCCAAATTGCGAAAACGCGAGTTGCTCCGAGTTTTACCAGTCCATCGGCGCGGTCGTGAAAGGCCATGAGAGTGTGCTGCAAATTGCCGGCGAGAGGTGCGTTGGCGATGCCGAGGGTCTGCGACAGTGTTGGCAACGTGCTTTCCGTCACCTTGTTGAGGTCCACATATGCGACCGCCACAACGTCATCATTTAGATACGGAATTACCACGCTGGGTTCGGCACCATCCGCGGTCAGTTGGACAGTACATGCAATTGCCATGAGCGTTGCCACGCAGGTTTGGGTGGTCATTGGGTTGATCCTTTGGACGGATTACTTTGTGTCCGAAAGAGGTTCATTGGCGGCAAAGTACGTTCAATTACGGGGCTGCATTGTCTAGCTTGATCTCGAAGCGATATGCAATTCCGGCAAAGCCGTCCGTAAAGGGAAGATCGAGAATTGCTGTGTCGTTTTCGAGCCTGTATTGATAGGCGTTGTTGGTGGCAGGATTGACGGGGACGTACACCTCCGTGACATCAGTCAACTTTGCGGGGAGTTTGGCTGTATTGGCAGCGTGCAGTCGTAAGGCCTCGATGACCTGAACGGCCCGCATTTGCCATTCGATTCGTGCATCAGCGCTGCGCACGGCCTCCAGCGACGGCAGCAACCCGGCCGCCAAGAGAAAACCATAACCCCGGCGAATGGCATCTTCCGGCCCGTCGTACCGGAAGAGGTCAGCCGTGTTCTGTTTCCGGGACAGATGAAACGGTAGGTACCATTGCTTTTGGACCTCGTTCGATATGCGATTCCATTCTTGCAGCGTGTCCATCGCCAAGACCTGGCCAACGGGCATCTGTTCGATCCGCTCCGCTGCGATCCCGCTTGCAATGAGTCGTTTTTTGGCGTGCGGATAGACAGCCACGGAACTGGCTGCCACGACGGCCTGCCGCCACGCGCCGTCCAGCGGCCCCAAACGTGGAGAATCGAAAAGCTGCGAGTAATCCTTCAAGGCGTCGGCGAATAGACGTGACCATTCTTCCGGTGCATGTTTCGTGGTTTCTGCGTCGGCGATAAAGGGAAAGATACGGGGTCCGAGCGACATCTCGAATTGAACCGCCCTGTTCAAATCGATGAGCGGATGTGGCAGCTCAGCCAACGCCCAATAGAGATTCGGGGAGTCCTCCGCGGCGATCCATTCGATGATCTGTTGCTGGGCGATGCTTGCCTCGGCTATGCCGATCAACCCACAGATCAACAGTGGTTCCTGGCCGACGTTCACCGCGAGCCGAAAGTTCATGCGGAGATGGTCGAGTGCCTTGTCGAAGTCGCCGTCCGCAATTGCCACGCGGGTGCGGAGCGACAAAAACCGTGAAATTGTTCGCGTCGCATGGAATTCTGGCAGGAGTACCATGACGAGTTGCGGTCCACGCATATCTTCGATGCCCAGATCCCAATCGCAATCCCGACGAAAGGTGGCGGGGCGAATGTGAGTTTCGATATTCTGTTCCGAGAGCGAGGAAGCTTCACGCAGCCTGTTGAGCGGCAAGTCACTTAGCGGCGTCGACGAGATGCTATACCAATCATCCAGTTCTTCGCCGAATTGTTGGGAAAGCTGCCCCCAGAGGGTTTCCGGTTCGGAATCCACCAACGCTCGCCGATAGTAGGCCGCTGCGTTGCCCGGTTGACAGTCCAACGGCGACACCGTCAGCCGATGCCGTAGCGCCGGCACCGGCACTGGTGCCGGCGTCACGGACATCCGGTAGACGGTCAAGACGCCTCCCTCCGCATCGTCGTCCACTACTTTGTGCACCTCCGCATGGGCGGATATTGCAGGAACCCCGACGCAGAGAAAGAACATGGCCAAGAACAATGCCGCCGATGAACGAACGACAACAGACTGGCGAAGCACGTTAGGGTTTTTCTTAGTCAAATGCCCATTCTTCATATTGACTCTCCTTTTTTCGTGGTTGTCGATGTCCGGATTCGCGGGATGCCCAATGTCCGAATTGGTTGGTCGGTCATCGATGGAGCTGGCAGCAGCTCCTGAAGCAATTGCCTGACGGAGGCCTCGGAAGATACTGACGGGTGGACGACGCCGTCCTGTCTGGTTTGTTGTCCGGCAGACAAGTCCCCGGAAATATTGAACGTCTCGGCCAGTGCCGTGTCACGCATGGCCAACACCGGCGCCGACCATCGGACCCCCGTTTGCTCTTTGACGACGACCTCTTCGTGGGATCGTTCGGCGACCATCGTTGCGTCCACATTCGGAACGGCAATGGTTCGCTCGACAGGGCTGTCGCTGGAAACCATCGTTCGTTGTGGTGTGATGCTAGCGGGCGGGTGCCATGACTGGGTGATAGCGAAGGTCAGGATGGATGCTGCAATCGCACTCGCTGCCGAACACGCGACGATCGCCCGGGATCGCTCTCTGCGGTAGGTGGCGTGCGTCTCGAATGGCAATTTGTTATGCGATTCGGCTTGAGCTACAGCGGCTGCCCATCCAGCATGATACAATAGTGAGTCACGGTCGACCTGCGACGGAGCGATGGGGAGTCGCAACAGGTCAGATTCAACATTCGCAAGTTCTGCCGGCAACGGCAGGTCTAGGTCCGGTTGATTTGATTTATCGGTGGGCATATCGGAGGCTCCAGATGTCTTCGAAGTTGGGCCAGGGCTTCTGTGTAAATTCGGTGAGCGGCACTGCGCGACGTCGTTGTGAGATCGGCGATTTCTTGCCACGAAAGACCTCCCCACAGACGTAATACGACAATCTCACGTGATCGATCCTCAAGCTGCTCCAGTAGATCCTTCAGGATCACCTCGTCCGTCGGATCCGAGGCCCGT